>DATKMG010000223.1:0-8260 GCA_035541995.1 Terriglobia bacterium | reverse complement strand
AATATGATCGGGGCAATCGTCTGGGCCGTGGTAGTGGCGCTTGTCGGCTACCTCTTCGGGGCCGCGGCAAGAGCAGCCATGGTCGACGTGAAGAAGTACGAGCATTGGATCATTTTTGGTATGCTTTGGACCGGCGCTCTGGTCTATATCATCAATTTCTTACACAAGAGAGAGATAGATCGGATGGAGGGTCGGCCTTGAAAGAGATCCACGAACAGACCCGACCGATAAGATCAGGAGGAGAGCATGTCAGAAAAAACTAATGCCGCGATAAAACATCCTGGCATGGGGGCCATACCCGGTGCAAAGGGTGCAACCTTTCGCGTATGGGCGCCCCACGCCGAAAAGGTTTACGTCACCGGAACCTTCAATGGCTGGAGTAAAACCTCGGCACCCCTCGTCAATGAGCAAAACGGTTACTGGTCGACTGACGTGTCAGAGGCAAAAGTGGGAGATGAGTACCGATATTTGATTCACACCCCTGCTGCTTGGAATCTCCCTCCTCTCTCCCGCATTGATCCTTATGCCAGGAAGGTGACCAGCTCAATCGGCAACGGCATTATCTATGATCCCCAGGCGTTCGATTGGGGTGATGCTGCTTTTACTATTGCCTCGTGGAATGAGCTTGTCATTTACGAGATGCACATCGGCACCTTTCACGTCGAAGAAAGGGGGCGACCGGGCACGCTGGATAGTGCCATTGAAAAACTGCCCTACCTTCACCAGCTGGGCATCAATGCCGTGGAAGTGATGCCGGTCGCGGAGTTTGCGGGCGACTTTTCGTGGGGCTACAATCCAGCGCATCCCTTTGCCGTTGCGGGTATTTACGGAGGGCCGGACGCACTCAAGCGATTTGTGAAGGCGGCCCACGAGCAGGGCATTGCTGTTATCGCAGATGTCGTCTACAACCACTTCGGTCCCTCCGATCTTGATCTGTGGCGGTTTGACGGCTGGAGCGAAAATGAAAAAGGAGGAATTTACTTCTACAATGATCGTCGCTCGCAGACACCCTGGGGCGAGACCCGCCCCGATTATGGCCGGGACGAAGTGCGCCAATACCTGCGCGATAACGCCCTGATGTGGCTCGAGGAGTACCACGCCGACGGGTTACGCTGGGACGCCGTAACCTATATCAAGAATATAGAGGGCAATGAAGGAAATCCGGCGAATGACATCCCCGAAGGCTGGAGCTTGATGCAGTGGATCAATGTGGAAATCCAAGAACGTTTTCCGGGCAAAATCAGCATCGCTGAAGACTTGAAGAATAACGTATGGGTCAACAAGGATACGGGGGCAGGCGGCGCAGGCTTCAGTGCGCAGTGGGATAGCGAATTTGTTCACCCTATTCGCCAGGCCGTCATCGCTCGTGATGACAACCTCCGCGATCTGGGGGCAGTCAGTAGAGCGATCGGGCATCGCTATGAGTCAGACGCCTTTGAACGGGTCATTTACACCGAGTCGCACGACGAGGTCGCCAATGGTCGAGCCCGGGTGCCCGAGGAGATTTGGCCCGGCAAGGTGGACAGCTGGTTTTCCAAGAAACGCTCCACCCTGGGCGCTGCACTTGTGCTTACGTCGCCCGGTATCCCGATGCTTTTTCAGGGGCAAGAGCTGCTGGAAGATCGCTGGTTCCAGGATAAAGACCCGATCGACTGGTCGCGAGCTGAGGACGAGCACGGTATTCTCGGCATGTACCGGGATCTAATCTCGCACCGGCGCAATCTGTCGGGTGTGACGCGAGGGTTGTGCGGTCAGAATATCCATATCTATCATTTTGACGATGAGGCCAAGCTCATCGCTTTTCATCGCTGGGACAAACAGGGCCCGACCGATAGCGTCGTTGTAGTGGTGAATATGACGAATGAAAACCGCGATGGGTATCGCATCGGTTTTCCGCGGGCCGGATTGTGGAAGACACGCTTTAACAGTGACTCCTACAACTACGGTCCGAATTTTTACAATCATCTGACGCCTGACGTCGAAACCCATGAGGAAGGAGCCGATGGACTACCCTGCTCGGGCGAAATAAGCATCGGGCCATACACCGTGGTAATTTTTTCGCAGGATGGATAAGTTGAGCGGCGGAGTCACGAGCGTCGCATGTATCATGAAAAGACCTGCAAGGGATCCAGCAACGGATGTGCGGGGAACTACGTCCGCTCCGCTGTCCGTTAGTCAGTGGGCTTTGCAGAGGACAATTGGTGAATGTCCGGAGTCCTTCCGGACGATATCTCTTATGAAAGTGGGGTGTTAAGAATATGATGCGCAAACGGATTATTGATCGAGGTTCAAAGGAGCCCTCATCCGTCGATCAGGGCTGGCTCGACCTGGGGCGTCTAGCGCAGGTAGAGATTACGTCCGAGGATGCAAGACATCCCATCGAGTCGGCATTGACAGCCGACGATGGGCCAGGCTGGCTGGCTGGCGAACCCGGTGAGCAGACCATCCGCCTGCTATTTGACGAGCCGCAGGCACTCAGGCACATTCAACTCGTATTTGAGGAAGAGAAACGGGAGCGTACCCATGAGTTTGTGCTACGGTGGTCGGGGGACAGCGGGCGGTCATACCGGGAGATTTTGCGTCAGCAATACACGTTCAGCCCGCCCGGCGCGACCCGCGAGGTAGAAGACTACGTCGTCAATCTCCATGGGGTGACAGTGTTGGAACTGAAGATCATACCCGACATAAGCAGGGGTGATGCCCGGGCGTCGTTGATCCTGCTGCGGCTTGCATAACGTCGATCTACCGCTAAAAAAGCACCCACCAGATAAAGGTGCCGATCATGACCACGCCAAGCGCTATCTTGACGACACTGCCGAACAAAAAACCCATGAAGGTTCCCCAACCGGAACGAAGAGCCTCTCGATAGGATCTGCCCCTCACCAGTTCTCCTAATGCCGCGCCCACAAAGGGTCCCAGGATGAGGCCAGGAAAGCCCGCTGCCAGCGTGCCGATCAGGCCGACAATGAGAGATCCCCACGTCCCGGATCGTGATGCACCATACCTTTTTGCACCTATCGCTCCCGCGTAAAAGTCGAGAAGCAGGATGAGAGCGGTAACCACAGACCACCAGACAATCGCTGCCAGGCCGTAAGCTTGCCAGCCTGTTGCAAAACCGTAGAGGAGATAGCCTGCATAGATGAGAAGAATGCCTGGAATGACCGGCATGACCGTTCCTACAAGACCTACTACCATAATCAGGAGGGTGACAATCACCCAGAACGTCCTCATCAAATAAGCCTAATGGCGGGGAGCCATAATTTCAATCGAAGTAACCGGATCACAACCAAAGCTTAAGGAGTGGAGTACCCGCCCGTTAGGAGATGAGGACTTAATTAAAGGCTGACTGTTACCGCCACTGCCCGTCAGGCGGGCATTGAGCGTATTACCATGCCTCCGGGCGAATTCTCCTGTTACAGGATGGAGGTCCTTATCCATACCTTCATCCTGAGCCCAACAATAGTCTGTTGGGTCACCACGGAGAAAGCCCATTTTGTGGTGAAAAACGAGGGGAAGAGGAGCCTCTTTAGCCCCAAATATACGACTGTGTTACTTGGCAAGCAGTGATAGTCACACATCCGGATGGTCTGTTTTTGGCGTGTGTCGATGCGGGCGGCCGGGTTCCGAAGCATATTGTGTCACGAGGTTCGTTACCGCCAGAGTCAAGGGCACAGCGAGGACTGCTCCCGCAGGTCCGAGGACCCAGGTCCAGAAGATCAGTGACAGCGTGAGTGTCAGGATTGAGATATCGAAGCCTTTCTTCATGAATCTGGGCCTGAGAATATACTCGCCGGCAAGGTGAAAGACGTAGTAACCGATTATCACGACAAGGGCTATCTCCCAGCCTGATTCCAGGAAGGCCACGATCGCCGGCGGGATAAGGGCTAACATGAACCCGAGGGTGGGGATGAAATTGAGGAAAAAGAAGAGCACGCCCCACATGATGGGAAAGTCGACCCCCAGGACCAGCAGTAAGATCAGACAGGCTGTTGACTGAAGCAACCCGATGCCGCCCGTGATTGCGACATATTTCTTCACATCCCGGCTGGCATCCTGGAGCCGGGACATGACAGTTGAGTCCACCAGATCGACCCCCGGCTTTGTCTGCCTCCCGGCAAACTCAAAGAGTAAGATGGCGACCAGAAAAATAATGAGTAACGTCTCTTCCAGCACGTTCCCGATGTCGCCGAGCACAGATCCAGCCACGCCGACAAGGCGGTTCGGACTGAAGATTTCCAGAGTCCTTATTTCTGAAATAGCAACACCCCTGGCAGCTAAAAACGTGGTAGCGGTCTCTTGCAGTTCAGTCAGTCTGGCTTGATAGGTCGGCAGCTTTTGAACAAGTCCGGCAACTGATGTTCCGAGTAAAAAACCAACCGAGAGTCCGCCTACAACGACCAGGAGGAGCGTCGCCAGCACGGCGAGGCTGGAGGGAACGCGCTTCCGCATCAACCAGTTCGGGAAAGGCGTAATGCTGTGCGCCAGTAGCCAGGCCATAAAGATGACATTTAAGATCGGCGCCGCCGCCTTCAGCCCCGCCACAATGACAACCACGCATCCTCCGGTGGCAAGAGCCCGGAGCAATGGGGAAATCCCCTGGTCAGAAGTCATGGCTCCTCCCCTTCCCGCCCTTTCAAGGCCGGCCTTCCGCCCGGTCTATCTCCCTCTTGTGCAGGAAATAGATGATATAGACCAGTGCGCCGGTCCAGAGCATTCCAAGAATGACCCAATGTTCGTACTTTCTCACATCGACCATGACTGCCCTTGCTGCAGCCCCGAAGAGGTAGCCGACAAGCGCTAGTGCCACGGACCAGACGACTGCCCCGATCAAATTGAGGATAAAAAAACGGCTTGTGCTGATGCCGCTCAGGCCAAACGCAAACGGTGTCACTGTTCGAAGGCCGTACATAAAACGAAACCCGAGGACGACAAGGGTCCGGTGCCGGTCAAAAAGCTTAAATACCTTTTCAACCTTAGCCTCCCAGGCAGGTCGCCTGTGCAAGAAGGTCCGACCTCTCGCCCGCCCGACAAAGAAATAGAACTGATCCCCCGCCAGACTCCCTACAAAGGCGGCCAGCATGACCCATTGTAGCTCCAGGTATCCGACGTGGGCCGCAAAGCCTGCAGCGATCAAAATGGTTTCTCCTTCCAAAAATGTGCCAATAACCAACGCCACGTACCCATAGTGCGAAATCAAATACTCGAAGGTCATGCGCTTCCTCCCAAGTCACAATCTCCTGAGAAAAACCAGGCTTCGCTGTGGAGCCTGACCGGGGAACTTCGAATAACCCAATTCAACATCGTTGCGTTGCCGCGTTTGCTTCTATACAGGATGCGTGGCTTTTCTGAGAAAGGGAACCGGACACGGAGACAGCATTTATGATTATTCTAAGTAAGGATAGTACCGGTCCTGGAGTAAAGCAAGGCGGAGCCAACTTTTGATGTCCCGCCCATCGCGCCAGATGAATACGAACAAATTGACAGAGGAGACTGAAGCCCCTATATTTTCTGCAATCGAGGGAGTTCTTATCAAAAAACGACAATTCAACAGTAGGGCCTTCCTGAAACCCGACGGCCACCTTTCTCAAGAAGCCCCGCTCTGCGTGTATCTCCGGTACGACGTCCTGCTACAGCTTAGCGTCTATTATGGCATCGCTCCTGATTTTCGGGTTTACAGCGTGCCCGCATCCAACCATAGTATGCCTTTATCAAGATCGGCTGATTCGCGCTCACCTTGTTTCGGAAGGCACTTCGGCGGCATCCTGCGAGCAGGATAAGGAGAAGATCATAATGGCTGAATCCCCGGTTTCTCAGGCTACCGTGTCAAGGGAACCCTTGAGCGCCGACGAACTTCGGAAGATCGACGCCTATTGGCGTGCAACTCTTTATCTCTGCGTCGGCATGATTTTTTTAAAAGAGAATCCTCTCCTGAGAGAACCCCTTAAGATGGAACACATCAAGAGGCGCCTCCTGGGCCATTGGGGATCGGACCCCGGTCAGACGTTGACCTGGGTACACCTGAACCGGTTGATCAAGAAGTATGACCTGAACATGATCTATATCTCAGGGCCCGGTCACGGCGCGCCCGCCACCCTTTCCAACGCCTACCTGGAAGGGACCTATTCCGAGATCTACCCGGATAAGAGTGAAGACGCAGAGGGCATGCGAAAGTTCCTCAAAGAGTTCTCCTTCCCCGGTGGTATCGGCAGCCACTGTACTCCCGAGACCCCGGGCTCGATTCACGAGGGTGGCGAACTGGGCTATAGTATCTCGCACGCCTTCGGAGCGGCCTTCGATAACCCTGATCTGATCGTTGCAGCCATGGTGGGCGATGGTGAGGCTGAGACCGGGCCTCTGGCAACGGCATGGCACTCCAACAAGTTTCTCAATCCCATCCGTGACGGCGCGGTACTTCCCATCCTGCACCTGAACGGCTACAAAATTGCCAATCCAACGGTGTTGGCAAGAATTAGCCACCAGCAGCTCGAGAGTCTGTTTACCGGCTACGGATATAAACCCTATTTTGTCGAAGGTTCTAACATTGAAGCGGTGCACCAGTTGATGGCTCAAACACTGGAGACGGTGGTAGCGGAAATCAAGCGCATCCAGCACGAAGCCCGTACCGCCGGCGTTACTCAGCTGCCCGAGTGGCCAATGATCGTGCTTCGCACGCCCAAAGGCTGGACCGGCCCCAGGGAAGTAGACGGTCACAAGGTGGAAGATTTCTGGCGTGCCCACCAGGTGCCCTTTCAGGTTCACGACAATCCCGCTCACCTGAAGCTGCTCGAGGAGTGGATGCACAGCTACAGGCCCGAGGAACTGTTTGACGAGAAGGGTAGGTTGATTCCTGAGCTGAAGACATTGGCTCCCACCGGCACCCGACGCTTGAGCGCCAACCCCGTCACCAATGGAGGCTTGGTGCGCGCTCCACTTCGCCTGCCGGAGTTTCGTAACTACGCTGTCGAAGTGACCAGGCCTGGCACCACCATGGTCGGGAACACACAAGTTCTGGGCGTTTTCCTGCGCGACGTGATGCGCAACAACATGACCAGTTTCCGGCTCTTTGGTCCGGATGAAACTGCCTCGAACCAACTCACGGCCATTTACGAAGTCACCAAGAAGACGTGGATGGAGGAAATCAAGCCCGAGGATGCGGATGGCAGCGAACTCTCCCCTCACGGTCGGGTAATGGAGATGCTCAGCGAGCACACGTTAGAGGGCTGGCTGGAAGGATACCTGCTGACCGGGCGTCACGGTCTCTTCGCTTCGTATGAAGCCTTCATCCACGTGATCGACTCGATGTTCAACCAGCACGCCAAGTGGCTGGAGAAATGCCAGGATGTCCCCTGGCGAACTCCTGTTTCTTCACTGAACATATTGATCACTTCCGTCGTCTGGCGCCAGGACCACAACGGCTTCAGCCACCAGGACCCCGGCTTCCTGGACCTGGTCACCAACAAGAGCGCGAAGGTGACGCGGATCTACCTGCCCCCCGATGCCAACTGCCTGCTGTCGGTGGCGGACCACTGTCTGCGCAGTACGAACTATGTCAACGTCATTGTTTCGGATAAGCAGCTTCACCTCCAATATCTGACCATGGATGAAGCCATCCGCCACTGTTCCAAGGGCATCGGCATCTGGGATTGGGCCAGCACCGACCAGGGAACTGAGCCCGACGTGGTGCTGGCCTGCGCGGGCGACATCCCCACCACCGAAGCCCTGGCCGCAGACGCCTTGCTCCGAGAGCGCTTTCCCGATCTCAAGATCCGTTTCATCAACGTCGTCGACCTGTTCAAGCTGGAACCCGAGACCGAACAAGGCCATGGCCTGTCAGACCAGGATTTCGACAGTCTGTTTACCACGGACAAGCCGATCATTTTCAATTTTCATGGCTACCCCTGGCTGATCCACAAGCTCGCTTACCGGCGTACCAACCACAAGAACCTGCACGTGCGCGGCTACAAGGAACACGGTAATATCGACACACCGCTGGAACTCGCCATTCGCAACCAGATCGATCGTTTCAATCTGGCGATTGATGTCATCGACCGGGTCCCCAGGCTGCGAGTCGCAGGGGCTCATGTCAGAGAGTGGCTAAAGAACCAGATTATCGAGAATACCAACTATGCATATGAGCAGGGTATCGATAAGCCTGAGTTCACCGATTGGAAGTGGCCTGGGGGACGTGAGCCAGACACAGGGTCAAGTGGCATGGGTCAAGGGTCAAGGAAAGAATGACCACGCGCACCGCAACGCTTTT
>DATKMG010000222.1:0-8832 GCA_035541995.1 Terriglobia bacterium | reverse complement strand
CCTCGAACCTCAGAAAATGGAAACCCCATGGGCCAAGACCAGCGTAGAGACCAGGATTGTGGAGCTCATTGCCGTTGCGCAAATATACTTCGCCGCTAAACAGGTCGATTAGGTGCCAGCTTCGCCCTGATAGTTCAGGCCACGGCAAGCGAACACGGCCCTGAACGCTCGATGCTGAAAGATTGGCGACAATCAGGAACCGTTCTTCCAGGTACTTCCAGCACCAGGGCACCAGGTTCAAATAACTCTGGTTGTCAGGCCAACCGCCCCGCTCGCAGAGTTGCCACTCCCCGTCGTGGAAGACGGTGCCATGAATGAGTTTAAATAACCGGAAGTAAAACGCGTGGAGTTCCTTGTCCTCTGGCTCAATCGGGCGACGACCCAGTTGAACCGGTAACTGAGTCCTCCGTCCCTCTAGTTGCCCCTCGTGGAACAACCTGGCACCCGGCAGTGTGCCTATAATCAGTGCCGCTGCGCGTGACTGAGCGCCAACGAATGCAGCGGCGGCCCGTGGTTCGTCGTGGTTCTCGATAAAACGCAATAGCCTTCCCTGATAGTCAGGAGCAGCCAGCAAATGAAGCCGTACATTGTCTGCAGTATCGTGCACTAGCCTGTCGTAGAGTCGTTTGTCGTAACAGTAATCGAAGCCTTGCTGCTGCAGATCCCATTCGAGATCCCAGTATGCTTCCGCGATGAACAGGAAATCGGGAAACTGTCTGCGCACCGCTAAAATTACTTCATGCCAGTACTCGGTGGTCGGACATTTCCCAGCGCGCTCCTTCCATGTCCCTTCAAAAATGCGGTTGATCAACAGCATCGCCATGTCGCAGCGCACTCCGTCGCATTGCCCTGCAATGGAACGCAGGGTAGCTGACGCGGCTTGCCGCAATCCGGTGCTGAAAGCATTCAGTTGAGCGGTATCAGTCCAGGGCGGGAAATGGGGATCGCGACCGCATGCAATTACCTGACCTCCCGCTTCAAAAAATTCGGAAGAACTTGCCCGCAAGTCATCGTGGCTCCCCTGAATGAAGTATTCCGGATGTTGAAGGACCCAAGGATGGTCCAGGGCTACGTGATTTGGAACAAAGTCGAGCAAAAGCAGCAAACCGTGCTGCGCCAGTTTCTCGCGGGCAACTGCCAGCCCTGTCGTTCCACCCAAACGGGAATCGACGTAGTATTGACGGATGCAATATGGCGAGCCAACGATGTCCTGCAGGGTGAAATCGGGCAGAGCCTTCTGGTACTCAGCCAGCAGGCCCGGAAGTTGCCTGGCTATGAGCGTGCCCTCGGGACTGCGCTCCCAGACTCCCATAAGCCATACAGCGTCGACGCCCAGTGCCCCCAGACGGTCCCACTCTTCGGCGGGGACAGTCTCCAAAGTCACTTGGAACTGAAATCGCCGAGTAAGTTCCTGCAACCAGACCCAGGTGTTAATTTCATAGATGACGGGATACTTGGGCCAAGGCATGCGTGCCTCTCCGAACAGGACAGGTTAAAACGGATTGAGCTAAAACCAGATCCGGTGGAATCCAGGAGAACCGATTGCTCTCTTGAAAATCGTCCTCGTCGTCGTGCTCGTACTCGTCCTCGACAAAGAACCTTCCGAGTACGACGACGAGAACGAGGACGAGTATGGCCCGATGGATCTTGAATTAATGCCCACTTAGCGGGTAAACCGAATCAAACCAAAGCTCTCCGGCTGATGGAAAGTGGACTTGCCGCTAGGATTCGGGCTCCAGCTAAGAAACTTGCGTTGGCGGTCGTCTCCCGGACCGTCCGCGCGATAGAAATTGAGACGCCACTCCTGCCCCGGAAGGATAGTCTCGACTTGAATTGATCTTAACGGGATCCGCATCTCACAAGTCCAGATGTGGTCCTTGGCTTCGACGCGTGTGGCGTGCTCAAAGGCCGAATCCCAACCCGAATCATTGAACGGTTCCTTCCCAAGGTCGATCTCCAGGTCGATCCACTGATTGTTGGGAGAGACTTCAAACTCATAATAGTGTCTGAATCGGTTGGGGACGGGATTAAGAAAGACTTCGACGACATCCCGGTTCCACAGTTCCCATTTTTCTTTGATTGAGTCTTCTCCTTCGTAAATATTCAAGACGGAATACTTGCACCAGAACGCAAAGTAGACAAAGCGCGAACTCCAAAGGCTGGCCACATGTGTGCCGGACCGTGGCGCCGCCTGACCACTCCCCCACTCCGTATCCATCCGCTGCCGTTGTGCCTTGCCCCACGCCGACTTCTCCAACTTACCGTCCGGCACGAAGTCTTTGGAAAGGTAACCAGAATCAATTTGGAGAGAGCTCTTGTAAAACGCTTCTGGGTTCATAGTCCCTCCCATGAAGTTTATACTCAAGTAATTAACAGAGATTGAGATGACGACTAAGATCAGTGCGCAGCAGAATAGCCAGCGCGAATCGAATGTAAGAGATCGCATAAAACAAACCCACTCCCTTCCCAGACAATATGGGCAAATCTAACAGACTTGCCACGATTTGGCTAGAATCTGGTGCAACAATCTGTGGTGTGTTCGTATCTTGTCTTGGTCGAGCCATGTCAGCTGAGCTCGGTGTAAGGGGTTTCTGATCTCTTTATGTTTTTTGTTGTTTCCCTTCTTTTTGGATCTTTTTGCTTGCAGCTCCATAGTCCTTGTGCTATCACTGCAATGCTTTATGTAAATGTGGGTCTTCTTTGTTTGAATGTGGGAGCCGATCTCCGAGCGGCGGCCAGTTTGACGATGGCCGCTACGGGTGGCGGTGGTCGCCTGCGCGGCTCCCACGTTCAAGCCCGCGACCGAACTTGTTCAGGATGACAACGGGACTCATCCTCCGTTTTCGAGTTCAGCTCAGATTTCGGGTTCAGACTCTGTGACCTCTGTGTCTCTGTGGTGCTTATAAATCTTCGAGCAGGATTAAATCGAGGTTTGCCTTCATGAAGAATCGACTGTGGTTGTTGTTCGCTATTATTACTACGCTATTCTGGGGGGTCTGGGGAGCCTTCATTGAAATTCCCGAAAAGGCCGGATTTCCGGCGACTCTCGGCTACTCAGTGTGGGCTTTGACCATGATTCCCTGTGCTCTAGTGGCACTGAAGATCATCGCGTGGCACCTGGAGTATGATCGCCGCTCAATGTTTCTGGGTTCGGTTGTGGGTCTCCTGGGCGCTGGCGGACAATTGATCCTGTTTGAAGCGCTGAGGTTGGGCCCAGCCTACCTGGTGTTCCCCATCATTTCTCTTTATCCCGTTGTGACCGTGGCCCTTTCCGTGGCGATCCTTCAGGAGCGTGCGGATCGCCGCGCCTCAGTCGGCATTGCCCTGGCGCTGGTCGCCATGGTGCTGCTTTCCTATCAGCCTCCCACCGGTTCGCCTGCTCAAGGGTATTTCTGGCTATTGCTGGCCATCGCCGTCTTTTTCATGTGGGGGGTACAAGCCTTTGTTATGAAGTTTTCTAATGAGACGATGAAAGCTGAGAGTATCTTCTTTTACATGATGGCTACTGCATTGGTTCTGATCCCGGTCGCCCTGCTGATGACGGATTTTACCCAACACATCAATTGGGGATTCAAAGGACCCTATCTGGCGGCGATGGTGCAGGTTCTAAACGCTATTGGGGCGTTGTGTCTGGTCTATGCAGTACGCTTCGGAAAAGCCATCGTGGTTGTCCCCATGACCTCGCTGGCTCCGGTTCTGACGATTGTTATCTCACTATTGATCTACAGAGTAATGCCCCATCCCGTACTCATAACGGGCATGGCGCTTGCCAGCATCTCGATTTACCTGATGGCGGAGTGATCGAAGAGAGATTCTGTGACCGATTCTTAAATGCTAACAGGCGGTGGTTCCATGCGCGTTCCCTTCTTGGTTTCTTCGCTAATTCTTCTGGCGATTTCAGGCTCACTTTATGGTCAATCTTCAGCTGATCCGTTTCGCGTTCTAAGGCAGACTCCTATCCAGGGTCCTCGAGTGACCGCCTATCTACGCTTTCAAGCAGAACTGGCCTGGGAACAGGACGAATTGCGACGAAGCGTATTCAAATCGATAGAAGGGGAGGAGGACTTACTTCGGGTCCAGCAGACATTAAGGAGTAAATTAGTGCGGATGTTGGGGGGCATGCCTGAGACTAAGACGCCTTTAAACCCGCGAATTACAGGCCAGATCGAAGGCAAGGGATTCCGTGTGGAAAAGGTGATCTTCGAGAGCCTGCCAGGATTCCATGTCACAGCCCTGCTTTATCTCCCGCAAAATTCAAACTCAAACACACGCCATCCCGCGATCCTGGTCGCTTGCGGCCATTCTCCCAAAGGGAAAGCCTATTATCAAACGCTTTGTCTGCGACTTGTCAAGCGGGGCTACGTAGTGCTGTGTTGGGATCCGATCGGTCAGGGGGAGCGCAGCCAGTTTTGGGAAACGGGGCAGGGTGGGAGTCGGTACAATTTGGTCTGCGGCGAGCACGCCATAATGGGCAATCTGGCTTACCTGGCAGGAGCTAACCTGGCTCGCTGGGAAATCTGGGATGGCATTCGGGCCATAGATTATCTCTTGACTCGGCCTGAAGTCGATACAGGACGGATCAACATCACGGGTACAAGTGGGGGAGGATTTCAGGCCGCCCACATTGCCGCCTTGGACGCACGGATCCGGGTGGCCGCGCCCTCCTGCTATATCAGTGCACTGCCCATGCGAATGAGCAACCGCATCTTCGAGGACCCTGACAGCGACCCGGAGCAGGATTTGTACGGTATGGTCTCAGAGGGCGTGGATCATCCCGCCTTGCTGCTCTTGATGTATCCTCGCCCCGTCATTGTGTGTGCTGCCGTCAAGGATTTCTTCCCGGTCGAAGGAACACGAAAGACGTATCGTGAAGTTGCGGCCCTCTATGAGCATATGGGAAAAGGAGAACGCATCGCGATCACCGAAGGGTTCCATCGACACCAGTTCTCCGACCAAAATCAAGATGCGGCCTTCCAGTTCCTGGATCGATTCAATGGCATGCCACCTCATCGGGGGTTGGACCCGATTGAACCTATTGATGAGAAACTCCTGCAATGCACGCGTTCAGGTCAAGTGCGCGTGGATTTTCCTGAAGGGCAGTCTCTTATCGATTTAGTTCGTCAGTACTATAATGACTCCAAGCATGGCTCGCCGCAGACTCTCAAACGGGCATATTACGGTGACGGATACCCTGGCATCGGCAATTGGCCGGTGGTATCCTTTGACGACAAGCTGCCTTCAAAGGCGATTGCCGCGGAGTCCATGGGCCGAATGCAGTTGGACGGCATTAGTATCGATAAGTACCTGCTTCACCACAGCAGGGGACTGACCATCCCCTTGCTCCATATACGCCGGTTGGTCGGCGATTCGCCGCATGTGCTACTCTGGTTTACGTTGAGAGGCAAAGCCACGCAGGACGACTGGCCGCGGATTCTCCAACTTGTGGAGCAGGGCTACCAGGTCCTCACTTGGGACTTTCGCGGTCTGGGTGAAGATCGCATGTTTTATAAGGCATCGTCCCCAGATGATCCTGGGCTGGTGTCGGGGGATTGGCAAGAAGCCTATGCCAACTCGCTTTCGAGCGTGCTGGCAAATTACGTTTATAACTCGTTGCTCACTGGCCGCCCCTATTTCTTGCAGATGATGGAAGACACTGAAATCGTGGTCCGGTTTGCGACCGAGTCGCTAAAACTGTCCGGCTTCTCTGCGCTTGGAGTCGATGAGGCTGGTCTGCTCGCCAGTTCAATAGCTGAGGTTATACCTGGGGTGGCGCTAGCTCAAGGGCAAGTTGACTCGGGAATGACCTGGTCCACTCTGGTCACATCGGGGCGAGAAGTTTGGCCAATCCAATACTTGTTGCCAGGTGGTGCGTATATCCACTGAGAACATTTCAAACATCTATGATATGAAGAAAGGTGGGAGGTAATCCGTCAGAGGTTGAGAAAAAATTCAGGGGGAGGGTTGGGGGTCAGCGCATGGCGCAAGTTGATACCGATGAGTACCGCGTCCCTGCCGGAGTAAGTTCATCCGCTCGAGGGGGAGTTTTTCTCAACTTCTGACCCATGGCGACGAAAGGGGATCGAGTGAAAAATGTCCCAGTAAATAGCGTGCCAGCTATTGATACTGAAGATCAGTTAGAAGAGATGCTTGCACGTCCGAGTGCCGCAGACGTGGAATTTATGCGGCAGTTGCGGGGAGACCTTCTCATCCTCGGTGCGGGGGGCAAGATGGGGCCGTCCCTGGTTTTGCGTGCCAAGCGCGCTGTGGACGAAGCCGGGGTCCAGCGTCGCATCCTGGCCGCATCTCGCTTCTCTTCAGCTGATGCCAGGCAGTTTTTGCAGCAAAGTGGGGTTGAGACTTTCGCTTGCGATCTCCTGGACCCGCATCAGGTGGGTCGTTTGCCGTCCTGTGAGAATGTATTGTTCTTGGCTGGAAGGAAGTTCGGAACTCGGGAACGGTTCGACCTCACTTGGGCTAGCAACACACTGGTTCCCGCGCAGGTCATCTCGCACTTCCGTGATTCGCGTCTGGTGGTCTTTTCCACGGGCAATGTCTATCCACTCGTCCCGGTAGCAGGTTCTGGGTCGGTGGAATCCGACCCTCTGGGCCCAGTCGGAGAATATGCGCAGTCCTGCCTTGGCCGTGAACGAATCATTGAATTCTATTCCCGTGAGAATAAGACCTTGTGCCTTCTCCTGCGACTGAATTATGCAGTGGACCTCCGGTACGGCGTTTTCGTGGATATTGCTTGGAAAGTTTTCAACCGGAAGCCTATTGACCTGACAGTGGCCTATTTCAATGTAATCTGGCAAGGAGACGCCAATTCCTTTGCTTTGCGGAGTCTCGATTTGTGCCAGACTCCTCCACATGTTTTGAATGTTACTGGTCGAGAGAAGGTTTCAGTGCGCGAGACCGCGGACTTCTTTGCGAAAAGATGGGGTAAGCCCGTAAGTTTTCTAGGTGAGGAAGGCCCTGTGGCTTTGCTGAGTAACGCCTCCCGGTGCCGGTCCTTGCTGGGTGAACCCGAGGTTCCGTCAGAATTGCTGAGGGAATGGGTTGCTCACTGGGTAGAGAAGGGGGGAGTCTATCTCGGTAAACCGACCAAGTATGAAGTCAGCGATGGCACCTATTGAAGCCACCAGTGAGAAACCCTTTCCCAGCCTGTCCAACGGAGGGAAATTTGAAGCTCGTATTGTTTAGCTAATGTACTATTTTCTGGTTATTTCCGAAGGAGATCCATCATGCCTATCGTCGATCCTCCTCGACTCCTTATTGAAGAAAGACGCAGAAAGATCCTGGATTTGCTTGAAGAACAGGAACGTGTCACGGTGGGAGAACTGGTCCAGCATTTCGGCATTTCCGCCGTGACAATTCGGGGCGACCTGGACGCATTAGCGGAAGGCGGGGCCCTGGTGCGCTCCCACGGCGGTGCAGTTAAGCGCCTGAACCCGCTGCAAGATTACCCGATCAATTTCAAAGAAACGCTGCACCATGCCGAGAAAGTCCGGATTGGGAATGCCGTCATGCAGATGATCCGCTCCGAACAGCGCATTATTCTCGACTCAGGAACAACGACGGCAGAGATTGCCCGCCAAATCAAGCAACTAAAGCTGAGCTCGCTCACGGTAATTACCAACGCCTTGAATATCGCAATGGAGTTGGCGAACTTGCCCACCATTTCCGTAATCATGCTGGGTGGTATCCTGCGCCAGATGTCGTATTCATTTGTTGGTCCCCACGCGGAACAGACTTTGCGTGACCTGAATGCAGACCATGTCTTTCTGGGTGTGGATGGCTTGGATCCGGAATTCGGTCTTTCGACCCCGGATCTCCTGGAAGCTAAACTCAATGAGCTGATGATTCGTGTCTCTCGTGAGGTCACTGTGGTGGCTGACTCCAGCAAGTTCCGGAGAAGAAGCCTCTCCGTCATTGCCAAGTTAAGTGCAGTGCATCGAGTGGTGACCGATGACAAGGCTCCGGCCGATGTGGTAGCTCTTCTGCGTGCCCGGAATATTGAGGTGATTCTGGTCTAAGCAAGTTGGAGCAATGGTCTGCAACCTCATTCCAGTTTCAAGGGTGGATGCTGAAGCGGGTTGGGGGCTTTCATGAAAATGCAGGCATCAAGGTGGCCGCCGCGCTCCGTCGCGGCGGCAGCCCGGTTCAAATTGATCGCCGCTCGGAGATCGGCTCCCACGCTACCCCCATGACCGCCATTTTCATCCGCGGTGGTGAGCTTGGAAAAGTCATGGGACACTCAGGGGAAGCATCGGCATTTTTTATGGAGTGCGCCGGCAGAGCATGGGACTGCGGTCCCGCGCTTGCCACCGCAGTCCAAGACACGACTCCGAGCTGGACGTATGCCACGCGGCCTTAACCAAGCGCTCAACTGCTGCTTCCTGGCTCAGACAAGGCCGTACAATGAAAGACTGTCTGCGACCACCTAAGGGAAAATGTCCAACCCCCAAGCCCACTCCGTGGGCTGCATGACATGAATAGGAGCGGTAGGGCGACAAACTGGCGCATCTCAGTTTTTGCGTCGTGGCCATTATTCATCTCTATGTTCGTCCGACTCTAACCGAACGCAATGAGCGATATTAAACACAAAGATCTCTATGAGTGGTGCCGAATCCCCTGCCAGGCACTAGTAAACCATCCCGGACTGAAGATTCCCTTCCGGCTTTGCCGCGATTCTGCCGAAATGGGACAAATCATGGCCCGGGAACTTGTGGATGAGATCGCCTGGCATAACGACCGGAGCAAGCCTACTCGGTCCATCATTCCCTGCGGTCCGGCTTGCTGGTACAAGCCCTTTACAGACCTGGTGAACCAGCA
>DATKMG010000221.1:0-5885 GCA_035541995.1 Terriglobia bacterium | reverse complement strand
TAAGACGAGATCGGGCCGCAACTGAGTAATCTTCTCGAGGTCCGGATTGAGGAAATCACCAACTTTCTCCTTGGATTTGGCTTCCGGGGGATAGGTACAATACCGGGTCACTCCTACGATCTGTTCCCCCTCCCCCAGCGCAAACAGAACCTCTGTGAGTGTAGGAGAGAGGGAAATGATGCGCTCCCCACGGCCAGATGGCAAGGTTTTCGTTCCTCTCCGCACCAGTAGCTGATAGATCAGCAAACCAGCCATCAGGAGAAAAAGAACCAGCAGGAGTTTCTTCATCAGAATTTCAACCTGAGTCCAGAACGAAAATTGAACTTCAAGGCAGGGTATCCAAGAGCCTCAAAGTATTCCCGGTTCAACAGGTTTTCTACAACTGTGTAGAACCCAATCCTGGAGTTGATCTGACACGCACCAGAGAGATCAATCTTGGCATACCCGGCGACCTCGGTAAGCCCTAACCCCACGAAATCGCTGGCTGCACGATTGCCGACCAAGACGGCAGTGGCATTCAAGGACCATCGCTTATTCGTCCAACCGAAACCCAAGTGGCCAGAATGAGTCGGACGAAGGAGGAGACGCGCCCCTTCCTGGTAAACCGGGTCTAGAGGGTTCGGACTCTTCAGTACTCTCGAGTCCAAATAGGTGTAGCCTACAGAAACCCTCAGATGCGTGAAGGGCGAGGCTTCAAGAATATTTTCAACTCCTCGAGCCCTACTCTTGGCTAAATTGAAGTAAGACCCTGCATAGGTTGTAGGATCGGTTACCTGCAGGGCAATCAAATCGTCGAACTGGTTCGAGAACACATTCACTTCAGCCCGGATGTGATCGTGGTAAAACTGTTGCTCCACACCTCCTTCGATACTACGAGTCTTCTCGGCCTTCAGGTTGGGGTTGCCTTTGAAGTACAGGTCCGGGCTGAAGGACTCGATAAAATTGGGTTCTCGGATTCCCAACCCGAAGTTGGCCTTGGGGCGGGTCATTCCAAACCAGCCGTTGGAGTCTCCCCTGCGGAGCAAGTAAGCCAGAGAAACCCTGGGAACTGCGGCAAATCCGTAGCTCCCGTTATCCTCAAAACGGATCCCTCCGGTAAATGAGAGCCGCTTTCTGAGGATGACTTGATCTTGAAGGTAATAACCCAGGTTAGTGCGGCTCGCCCGGACTTCGCCGATGGTCCCCCTCTGTTCCTCAAAATCCAGTCCTGCCGAAATCAGGTGGGTTGATACTACAAAATCGCTTTGGTAATTCAAATTGTGACGTCGGGTCGCACTGAGGAACGAATAAGGAAAGTCATAGTAAGGGAAAGGGGCGGTGAGACCCTGGTAAGACGGAATAAACGGAGGCGAGGCGATGGGATCTTCAGATAGCTGATTCACGTATGACTGAGAGTAAGACGCCCGTTGGCTCCAGGAATCAGTTATCTTTTGGTTCCAGCGGAGCCCGGCCAAGAAATCTCTCATCCGATAATAGGCGTCGAGGTCAGCAGGACCAAAAGCCGTAGGGCCTGGTACTCCTGAGCGGCCGCGTTCCACTCGAGTCAATATAGAGAGCGATGAATTTGTCGAAGGATCGAAGTCGAGGCGGGAGTCAAAACTGTCGTTAGAGAAGAAATTATTCGGCACCCGGTTTTCAGTCTCAAAATGTTGGAACGCCGCGCTGTAGGAAACAGGCCCCGCTCCGCCCGAAAGATCTGCCCCTCCCCGCAGACTGCTGTATGACCCACCTTCAAAGTTCACTCCTATTTCAGGTCGCCGTTTTTCACGATTTCCCTTCCTGCTAAAGACCTGCACTACGCTGGTTATCGCATCTGACCCGTAAAGCGCACTCTGGGCGCCCCTAACAATCTCGATTCTCTCCACGTTCGAAACTGTCAGGCTTGAGAGGTCGACTGCGCCGCCTGGTTGGTTTAAGGGCATGCCATCGATCAATACCTTATTGTAACTGGAGTCCCCTCCCCGAACGAACAGAGAGGTCAAGTTTCCTCGCCCTCCGACTTGGTTAACGTTTGTGCTTGGGGTACTGCGCAGCAAGTCGGCCACGACCAAGGCCTGACGAGCCGTGATATCTTCATGAGAAATTTCGGTGACACTGGCACCAAGAAGACTTGTCGGGGCTTCTGTGCGGGTGGCTGTAACCACCAGGTCCTGTTGCAGAGACTCCAGCTGAAGTGTGATCTGGTGCTGGACTTCTTCTTCTGTTCCGAGCTTTACCTCCAATTTCTCTTGCTTAAACCCCGATTCTCTGACGAAGATCTTGTAATCTCCTGCTTCAATATTCCGAAAGTGATACCACCCCTGGTAGTCCGTCGTGGCATTCGAAACAACGGTCTGCCGTTCGTTGAGCAGAAACAAGCGTACACCGGGAATGGGCATTCCGGTGGGATCTTCAATCCGCCCCGAGATCGAGCCGGCGATGGCAGAGTGCAACCAGAGAATAAAAACGGGAAACACGGTGAATCGAAGCATGATGCCTCCTGGAATGGTCCAAGTGGCGTCGGAGGGTGGATGAAGGAAGAGAGAGCAACTTGAGGTTCCTGTCCCCTTTGACGCGAAGGTTAATGGATCAACTTACCGAGGCAGGTTTCCTGACTTACGGGTCAACGTCGCTTCCAAGGCCTTCCCCTCATTTCTGAGAGTGACCGGCAGCCGCTGCTGCCACGAGGAAACAACTTACCGATTACAGTGACGCGATCGTGTGGGAGTCTCACCCACTTCCCTGTTACCTGAATGCACCTCGGTAAAGTGGGAAACGGTAGGATGGTAATTCCAGAAACCGGCGTGAGTCAAGCCAATTTCGATGGTCACAGCAGGCGGGAACCAAAAATTCACCGCAGAGACGCCGAGACGCAGAGGCGGGCTTCTAATATAGTCTGCTATGGATAAACTTCTATAAAGATGGGAGATTTGATGGAAGGCCGCACGGGTGGCCGCCGTCACCTGTCGCGACCCTTGTCACCTCAGCCACCAAGGACCGACGGAGCGGGGCCCTCCGGCATTCTTCCTTCATCCGCCGTGGTGACCTGAGAAGGTCATGGGGCACTCTCATGAAAATGTTCTCTTTAAGAGCACTTGGCATTTTTATCCGGGAATTCTCAACTCCTTCACAACTCGGTTCACGATTTCGAGAGCCTTATCGATGTCTCCTTTGGACACATCGAGGTGAGTAACAGCACGCAACCGACAAGGCCCAACCACGCTCATCCGAAGGCCTTGCGACAATAGCCGATCTGAGAATTGCATGGCGGAAAGACCGGTCTGCGACACATCAACCAAGACAATATTGGTCTCCACGTCTTGAGGGGACACGCTGAGTCCGGGGATTTGAGCGAGTTTCTGCGCAAGAATTCGGGCATTGGCATGATCCTCGGCCAACCGCTCAATATGGTGCTTCAGAGCATAAACCCCACCCGCGGCAATGATCCCCGCCTGGCGCATGGCTCCGCCAAGACGCTGCTTCCAACGCCAGGCTTCAGCGATAAAATCCCGGCTACCTGCCAGCACAGCTCCAACCGGAGCTCCCAATCCTTTACTCAAATCTATCCAAACGGAGTCGAAACTCTCAGTGAAGTTCTTTGCACTTACGCCACTGGCTACAACAGCATTAAAAAGACGGGCGCCATCCATATGCGTGGCCAGCTGGCACTCTTGGGCCGTCCTGCAAACAGCCTTGATTGTCTCAAGTGGCCAAACAGTCCCCCCACCAAGGTTCGAGGTTTGCTCGACGGACACCAAATGAGTCCGGGGCTGGTACCGACTGATAGGCCGGATTGCACCCCTGAGTTGTTCAGCCGTAAAGACTCCGCGTGCTCCATCCAGACCGCGGACCATTACTCCAGACAATACCGCAGGCGCCCCGCCTTCGGAATTGAGAGGATGGGCCGTCTTATCCAGCAACACCTCATCTCCAGGGCGACAGTGCACCTTGATGGCAATTTCGTTGCACATGGTTCCAGAAGGGAGAAAAAGAGCAGACTCTTTCCCCAGTAGTTCAGCCACCATGTCCTGCAGAAGATTAACGGTAGGATCTTCGCCTTTCTGTTCATCCCCGACCTCGGCGTCACACATGAAGCGGCGCATTTCCTTAGTGGGTTTGGTTAGAGTGTCACTGTATAGATCAACAAGAATCGTGGACATGGACATCGAGAAAGACCTTTCCGGGCTGACTCATCCTCCAATGCGGTGCTGTAAGGCACTTGGAAACATGGGGGTTTGCGCCTGCATTTCTTCCAGCCTTGCCGAATAACGGCTGTACCGGGCACTCCAGATCCCACGGATTTCGAGGGCTGCTATGGTCCCTCACGCGGCCCTCCCTCATCTACATTGGGCACGGATGCTAACAATTGGACGGACCGTTGTCAACGCTGGACGGAGTGTTTGTCCGGGTGTCTGGATGGAGTGTTGATTTCCTAAATTGGGTAAGGTATAAGGAGACTCGAAGGGCGAGATCATCCCGAAAAGGATTGAGCCACGGCTTTGTCGGAACCTCCCACCGTTATCCCCATTGCCGGCGGAAAAGGCGGCGTCGGTAAGAGCCTGATCACAGCCAATCTGGCCATTGCCTTGGCTGAGTTGGGGCATTCTACCGTGGTGGTGGATCTGGATCTGGGCAATTCCAATCTCCATTCGTTACTCGGGCTCCCCAATCGTTTTCCTGGTATAGGAGATTACCTGCGAACTGGAAACTACACCTTCGAACAACTTCTGCTGATCACTCAAATCCCGCGGCTGCAGTTTCTTCCCGGTGATGGTCGAATGCCATTCATGGCCAATATCACCCATAGCCAAAAGATGCACCTGATTTCGAAGATCCTCCGGATTCCCGCCAGCTACGTCCTGCTCGACCTTGGCGCCGGCTGTGCTTTCAATACGCTTGATTTTTTCGGGATCACCGACAAGGGGATTGTGGTAAGCACTCCAGAATTCCCTTCCGTGATGAGCGCCCTGGTCTTCCTAAAGAATCTCCTAACTCGAAAAATCGACCGGCTTCTATCGAGGAATCCAGAAACTACCGAACTGATGCAGGAGCTCTATGTTCAGCCTATGCAGGAACCGCATATGACGATCTCCATGTTCCTGGAAAAGCTCACGAGGCATTCTCGAGAGGCCGCCCAGTTGGTGCAGGAAATCTGCCGCAGTTATGTTCCTCGCATGATATTCAACCTCGGAGAGCATCCGGACGAACTGGAGTTCCTGCCTCAGGTCAGCCAGACCGCAAAGGACGTTTTATCTCTCGAACTTGAACACTTCGGATTCATTTTTATGGATCCGGCAGTGCGAGAGTCCATCAAGCAGCAGGCTGCACTTATCCCATTCAAGCGGGAGAGCCTGGCGGCCAGAAACATCGCCCAGCTGGCTGAACGAATTGTTCGCATTTGGCACGACCCCCTCCCGAATAGCGCCGAGTTCCTAATTAACCAAACCCGCGAAGCTTATAAAGAAAAGCTGAAGTTGACTTAGGATCCGCAGCGGGGAGTGCAAAGCGGGATCGCCCTCACCCTCCACGGGAACAGCTCTAATGAAGATGCGAGTTTTCGAGGGGTCGTGCTTTAGATTTTTGGCAACCGTTCCATGGAACGAGCGATGTCTTCGGTTGGATATTCGTGGTCCTGAAGATTGCCTCCAAAATAAGCGTCGTAGGCAGCCAAGTCGAAATGACCGTGTCCACTCAAATTGAAGAGGATAACCCTTGATCGTCCTTCCGCACGGGCGGCAAGGGCCTCGTCGACGGCAGCGCGGATTGCGTGTGCCGATTCGGGAGCCGGCAAAATCCCTTCGGTTTGGGCGAATTGTACGGCAGCGGCAAAAGTGGGAAGCTGAAGGCAGGCCTGGGCTTCAATGTATCCCAGTTTCTTCAGATGGCTCATCAATGGCGACGCTCCA
>DATKMG010000220.1:0-7193 GCA_035541995.1 Terriglobia bacterium | reverse complement strand
AGTGTGCCGGTCGAACACTCGTCTGGCGAGTCTTGATTGCCACGCGCATTCCCACCCCGTGTGCCACTGAACACCGCTATTCAGTGTCACAAATCTTTTACATTGTTGTGACAAACCATCCCACCTTTTAAGCTTTAATTTCACATAAAGAACTTCCAAATGAATTTGGTTTTTGCACTCGATACTGCGAAACCCGAGAATCAGCCTGCTTGCGGAGGTGCATGCTACAATGAAAAGGAATTCCCATTGCCTGTGCAACCCAATCCGATCAATAGCTCTTTGTCTTTCCTTGTTTTTGAGCCTGACGCTCCCTGTCCGATCCCAGGACGGTAGTGGAACCATCGAAGGAGTCCTTCGAGACCCACAGGGGGCGGTCATCCCAAATGCGACAGTAACCGTGACGCAATTAAACACCGGCGCCACGCGAATCGTCCATTCTGACAAAGCGGGAAATTTCTCACTGCTCCACCTTTCAATCGGCCAGTACCGTCTAACCGTTGAAGCTAAGAATTTCGTGAAATACCTGCGAGAGCCACTGACGCTGAACGTGAACGATACTCTCCGACTTATCATCGACTTAAAAGTTGGTGCTCCTCAGGAGGTTATCCAGGTAACCGATGAAGCACCTCTGGTGGAGACTGCCAGCACGGCCGTCGGAAAAGTGACTACTTCCAGGGAAATTCTGGATTTGCCCCTGAATGGGAGGAACTTCGCCCAGTTGGGAGTGCTGCAGGCAGGCGCAGCTCCACTGACCCTGGGTTTGGCCCAAGCTGGAGGGACTCTGAGGTCAGGGCAGGCTTTTGCCATAAACGGACTTCGTCCTGAATCCAATAACTTTCTGATTGATGGGGCCAGAAACATCAATACTGTGGATGCCGGATTCGCTCTGAAACCGCCGCTTGACTCGATTGCCGAATTTCGCATTCTTACCAGCGGGTCTCCTTCGGAGTTTGGGGGGTTCGTAGGCTCAAATACCAACCTGGTGACCCGCTCCGGCGGCAACAACCTGCATGGCAGCCTTTACGAGTTTCTCCGCAACGATGTATTCGACGCCCGGAATTTCTTCTCCACCGAGGTAGAGCCCTTGAAGCAGAACCAGTTTGGGGGCACACTGGGTGGTCCAATCCGGAAGAACAAGACCTTCTTTTTCGGTTATTATGAGGGTTTCCGGAACCGACAGGGAGTTACGCGCACAGCAGGGGTTCCGACTTTGTTGGAGCGAGAAGGAGATTTTTCCCAGTCGAAGGATGCCAGTGGGCAGGTCCCGCCGCTGATCAACTATTTTACAGGCCAGGTTGTACCGGGCAACAAACTCCCTGCTGAGATGATCGATCCGATCTCTCAGCGCTTATTGAGCTACTTTCCTCTTGGAAATGTGGCTCCAAATCTGTTCACGAGCACGGAGGTCGCAAGGAACCGAAGCGATCAGTTTGGAATCCGCATGGACCATCGTTTTTCTCCTGACGACGAGTTCTTTGGGCGATATCTCTTTGCGCAGAGTTCGAATTTCAACCCCATCTCCATTAATGGGGCCGGCGTTCCAGGATTTCCGGTAGGTGATGATCTGAGGACTCAGAACCTCTTGGCCTCAGAAACTCACTCCTTTTCGCCAGGTCTGATCAATTTCTTCCGCTTTGCCTATTTTCGGAACAAGTTTGATTTCGATCAGCGCTTCAACCACACCCCCCCATCGGCCCTGGGGTTCAACGTTCAGCCGACTCTGGACACCGCAACGGGTCCGACTTTTATCCAATTTTCCGGAGGAATCGCAAGTGTCGGAGACCCCATTACAGGCCCGCGCAACACTGTGCAGCGCTCCTTCGAATTCAGCGATTCGGTATCCTGGATTCACGGAAACCATTCACTCAAGTTCGGAGGAGAATATCGTTGGAATGCAGTTGATGGAGAACAAGGCATTGCCAGCAACGGGTTTTTCGTGTTTGCTCCCTTTCCTATGAGCCAGGCTTTTGCAAACTTCCTTATTGGCGCCCCAGTGGTTTTCTTCCAGGCCGGGGGCGATTGGCCCCGGGGATTGCGGAACTATGAACTGGCGGCTTACGCTCAAGATGAATACAGGATTTCGTCCCGCCTGACTCTGAGTCTGGGCTTGAGGTACCAGGTTGATTCTCCCTATACCGAGATCCAGAACCGTCTGGCAGCCTTTGTTCCCGGCCAGAAATCTCAGATTCAGCCCAATGCACCCGTGGGGCTTCTGTATCCAGGAGATCCCGGAATTTCTGACGGGCTGGTGCCCGTGTACAAAAAGGGATTCGGTCCTCGAGTTGGGTTCAGCTGGGACCCCACCGGGGCGGGACTCATGAGTGTACGAGCTTCGTACGGAATGTACTATGAAGGGATGGCCAACGGTCAGGGGGGAATCCTCCAGGCGCCCATCAGCGCCCCGCCCTACTTACAGGCGCGCCAGGTAGGGAACATCTTCTTATCCGCTTTTGGAATCCCAGGACCCACCTTCGCCGATCCGTTCCAAGGCAATTCGAATCCCTTTCCACCCAATAGCTTTCCGGTACCCATTACTCATTTGACATTGGCAAACGATCTCAAGCCTCCTTATGTTCAGAACTGGAACCTTAGTCTGCAGCGGGAGTTGCCCCGGAAGTTTCTCTTGGAGGCGCGTTATGTAGGCACCAAGGGAACACGCCTTCCCAGATTTATTGAGGCTAATCCATCTATCTACATTCCGGGAGTATCGAATCCATCCAACATCGACCGCAACCGGATTTATGCCGGTTGTCATGATGATACCGGCCCTTGCGACTTTGGCTCAATCGGCTTGATATCAGGTTCAGCCAATTCCAACTATCACGCCATGCAGTGGACCTTGAGCCGCCGCCTGGCGCAGGCCTTCTATTTTTCGACCTCCTATACGTTCTCGAAGTCGTTGGATTATGTTTCCAGTTTGAATGAAAGCGGTTCGGCCCCTACAAACGTGGCAGGTGAAAACGATCTGGCCCAGAACCCCTTTGACCTGAGAGCAGAGCATGGCCCTTCTCTTTTCGATGCCCGCCATCGATTCGTCATGAGTGGTTCCTGGGATTTGCCGTTCTTCAAAAGCAGTTCAGGAGCCACGCACGTATTCCTGGCTGGCTGGCAGGTCAGCGGGATCGCGAATTTCAGCAGCGGCACACCCTTCACCGTGTATGACGGGCGAAATGTAGCACAACAAGGGAGTGCCCCCGAGATCACCGGGTTCCCGGCCAGCCGTCCCAACGTCATTCGAGATCCCAACCAGGGCCCAAAGACCGTGGAGCAGTGGTTTGACACGGGTGCCTTTCAACAACTCGATCCTGTGGCCAATGCAGGGCAGTTCGGCAATGCCGGGAGAAATATCGTCAGGGGACCCGGCTTAGGAGTTGTGGATCTTTCCCTCCTAAAGAATTTCCGGATCAGAGAGGTGACCCAAATCCAGTTCCGAGCCGAATGTTTCAATGTGGCAAATCACGCCAATTTCTATCTGCCGGATAATGACATCAATTCTCCTACTTTCGGCAGGATTCTGCAGGCCGGCCCACCCAGGTTGCTGCAGTTTGCATTGAAGTTCTCCTTCTGAGGGTCAGACGAGCTTCGTGCATTTAACTTCCCCTCCTTGGCTGAGGAGGAGCCTGCTTGCCGAGTTTTGCAGGAGAAACTAACTGGGACTAAATGGAGGCATGATGAAGACGAAAAGGAAATCACATGTGACAGAAGCTGAGAATCAAAGCTGGATCCGGATGATTGGTGCGGCCGAGGCTGAAGGGGCACTCAAGGAGATCTACACTCGAATGCGGAGCAATTCCGGAACCCGGCCCGCCGTTTATCAGCCTCCGACGGGGGACGCAGCCAATATCGTGAAGTCTCATAGTTTGGAACCCGAAGGGCTTCGCCTGGCTTTCGGTATGAGTACGGCAATCCACTGGGGGCCCTGCTCCCTTCCCTGGGCAAAGCGCGAAATGTTGAACACGGTCACATCAGCCGCCAACAACTGCTACTACTGAGTGTCAGCTCACGCAGAGTTTCTGCGTGCCGCTACGAATGATGCAGACTTGGCCGGCCAATTGAAGTTGGATTTTCGGAAGGCTGCACTTTCGGAAAAGGACCGGCGAATGCTGGAGTTTGTGGAGAAGTTAACCCGCTTCCCTTGGATGATCCTCGAATTTGATATCGAGTCACTTCGCCAAGCGGGGTTCGAGGACGTGGAGATTCTCCACATTGTGCTGGGGAGTGCCCATTTCAATTACCTAAACCGAATGGCGGACGGCATCGGAATTCGGTTTGAGTACCAGTCGGATTTGCCGGATTATAAGCTTCCACCTTATGAAACTCGGACACCTCCCCCACCCGGGACGGCTCGCAGGCGCTCAGTTCACCACGAAGACAAGGTAATAGCCTGGATCTCCTGCCCCGATCCTTCTTTAACCGGACTAGGGGGGTCGGATCCTCTCAATCTTCTCCGGTCATTGGGACATAACCCTGACGCGGCACAGCTGACAAAGGAATGGCGAGACTACCAGCTAAAGCCAACAGCGCAATTGGATGCCCGGACACGTGGCCGCCTGGCTCTCTACGTATCTGCATTGAATTACTGTGAGTACAGTTCCTTATACTATCGACAGTTGCTTGTTCAGCTTGGAGACGATTCACTGACTTTGGACGGATTGAGCAAGGGAGACCAACCAGCAGACCTCCAGGAGCTTGATAGACTCGAGTTCGAACACGCCAAAAGGTTGACTCGGGAGCCCTGGACGACATTTGAAGCCCACATTGACAGACTACGGCAAGCAGGTTTGGATGATCGTGGGATTCTCCAGCTCTCGATGCTAGTCAGTTATCTCAGCTTCGAGAACCGTGTTGCTCTTGGCCTGGGAGTCGCCATCGAGAAATCGCTGCCCTGAATGCCGCCGGTCCTGGAAACTGGTTATGCGTCGATTGCGGAGGGAATTTGTTTGTAGTAGGCAGATTTACGGGTCTAGTGGTACACTGTATATGAGGGCCCAAGTGCTTTCAAACTATTAACATTATTCTAAAGAAAGGATCACAAGGAACCCATGAACAGCTTTACAGACGGGAAGCCGATAGAGCAATCCCAACCTGCCCCGACGAGTGTTCTGAGCCCCAAACCGAAAGCATCTCCACGGTACGGTGTGATTGGGTTCATTATCATTGTGCTGATCCTGGGTTACCTGGTCTATGACCTGCAATCCAGCAAGAAGCAGTTGAAGGAATCCCAGACACAAATGATGAGCGCCCTGGAAAAGAAGTTGGACCTGAGCATGGACAAAACCGATGCCTCCCTGGATAGGCTGAAGAGTGACTTTGAGGTTATCCGGGCCCGGTTGAATGTCAGTCAAAGAGAACTGGATGATGCCCGGGCGATGGCTGCACGGTTGAAGGCCGAGCAGGAAAAGTCAGTCCAGCAGTTGCATGCTCAAATATCTCAAAAAGCCGACACGCAGCAACTTTCCGCCTTCAAAGAGGAGGCCAGCAGCCAGTTCGGTAAAGTCAATCAGGATGTGACCGCAGTCAAGACGGATGTGGATGCGACCAAGAAGGATCTTGAAACCGCCCGAAGAGAACTGGTCGACGTCAGAGACACTTTAAGCCAGCAGATCGCGCGCAACCACGATGAACTTCAGCAACTTCGACTGAAAGGGGAGCGGAATTTTTACGAGTTTGACATTAATAAGAAGAACAACTTCCAGCTTGTCGGCGACGTGAAAATCGGCATGATGAAGACGAACCCAAAGAAAAAGAAGTACGATGTACGGATTGTCGTCGACGACAACTCTCTGGAGAAAAAGGATCGAACGGTCAACGAGCCCGTCCAGTTTCTGGTTGGGCGCACTAAACTCCGCTACGAGCTGGTTGTTAACGCCGTAGACAAAGATCGGATTGTCGGTTACTTGAGCGTTCCTAAAGACAAGGGACTATCTGCGGAATATACTAAGACAAACTAAGAACCTGGTGAACCGTTTTTCTGTTGGTAACCCTTTCATATTGACCCCTCGATGAATCGAGGGGTCGATGATGACTCGTCCCGACTTATCCACCCTGTAGCCCCCCACTATATAAGAACTTTGACTGTGGGAGAGCTTGAGTCACGCCAGTTGCCAAGCTGATCCCTTGTCATAGCTTCAAACTTCTCCCGTATCACAGTTCAGCGCACTATCGTTCCAGAGGAATGTTTAACCTGGATTCCGAAGTTGGCCGCCTAGCGGCCATCGAATTTGGGCCGGCCTTTCAAGGCCGGCATCGATGTGCGATATACGACGCGTCGCGTTAGCGACGCCTGAAGTCAGCCGTCGCTGACGCGACGGACTCCTTGTTGGACGCCTCAATCCGGGCCTTGAAAGGCCCGGCTAAAATCATCCCAGCCGCTACGCGGCCCAGGTTCTTGATATAAATAGGAATGAAACGAGATTCGGCTGCTTAACTTCGAATTTCGGGTTTAAACCAAGATATGAAAAGCTGCGGCTGGCGCTTTCTCTCCCAGACAGTAATGTAACGACTCGAGTAGCGAACCGGCCAATAAGTCTACGAGGGGCTGTGTCTCCAATCTAAGCCCATGATCAATGGCCGAGCAATAATGGTCGGCCCGAGAAGAGGCAATGATAGCGGGCGGGAATCCCGCGCGCAGGAGGAAGAAATTGGCAGCCAAGCGAAGAGTTCTCCCGTTTTGTCTCTGGAACGGAAGAATGTCAAGTAGTTTGCCCAGGAAAAGAGCCATTTGTTCGACCTCATGTATCTCGTAAAAACTGTCAGAGTCAAACCATTCCAGAGCATTTGCGACGATTTCAGGCAGCAGTTCGGATTCTGCTGGTTGATGGTTACTCGCCAAAGACTCTATCCAAGTGTTTCGGAGTTTACCCTGCCCGGAATTCCCGCTGAGTATGAGCCCATGCAAGTCAAGAAGGTCCTGCAAGCATAAGTGCGTCTTCATTTGGGCTAATGAGACCAAGCCGCGGACGGCTCTCCAATGAAAGTCGAGTTGCCGCGCCCGTTCTTCATCCAGAATGTCGGCATTCCAAAGACCGGGATTTTCCGTGTCATCCAGAGCGCAGTTTTGCCGCCCCCACCTGGAACGAAGCAGCTCCTCGAATCGAAGTTGTGCACAAACCTGGCTCTTGACCGAAACCCATTGATCCCTTTTCTTATCCAAGCCTTGAAATTGGACCCTGGATTTGAGATTGGGACCCCGA
>DATKMG010000219.1:0-11395 GCA_035541995.1 Terriglobia bacterium | reverse complement strand
ATGAAAGTCGCCACGTTTGAGAAGGAGTTTGCAACTCGCATGCAAACTCGGTTCGCTTTGGCTGTGACATCAGGAACCTCTGCCCTGCAGACCGCTCTGGCAGCCCTTCAGATCGGCCCAGGTGACGAAGTGATTCTGCCGGCATGGACCTGGCATTCCTGCTTCAACACGATTGTTCTGGCCGGCGCGCTTCCGGTGTTCGCTGAAATCGATGAGTCATTCAACATCGACCCGGAAGACATCGAAAGCCGGATCACTCCTCAGACCAAGGTCATTCTGGCGGCGCATTTGCAGGGCAATCCTTGTGATATGGATCGGATCATGCCCATTGCAGCCAGACACAATCTCAAGGTTCTGGAAGACTGCGCACAAAGTGTTGGTGCCAGTTACAAAGGTCGTCCCTTAGGTTCTATCGGGCATATTGGCATCTACAGCCTGCAATTGAATAAAACAATTACCGCCGGGGAAGGGGGAGCAGTAGTCAGTAACGATCCGGTCTTGTTTGAACGTGCCGCACGGTTTCATGATTTGGGAGCACTCCGCTCTGTTCACCAAAAAGTGTTGGGTCAACCCCAGTTGGATGGGTTCATTGCGCCCCAATTCCGCATGAATGAATTCAGTGGGGGTGTCTTGCTGGCACAGCTCCGCAAACTTGACACCATAGTCAATGCAGCACGTGCCAATGCCCGCCGGGTCTATGATGGGATCAGGGACTTGCCGAATCTCCATCTCCGTCGTCTTCCAGACCCGGCTGGCGAATTGGGATCAGCCATTTTCCTTGGATTTAAGACCAAACAACAACGAGACCAATACATGGCCGCCATGGAAAAGGAGAATATTCCAGTCGGCCCCCCTGCTGGATCTATCAATTTACCCGTGGTGCCGCATATCGAGAAGAAGATTACAGTTCATCCGGCTTGGCCCTCATTTAACAGCGAACGAGGAAAATCGATTCGCTATGGAGCCGGCTGTTGTCCGCGGACCACCGATATCCTCGCTCGTTTTGCCGGTGTTTCCATGGACCCCAAGTTCACAATGAGAGACACACAGGATATTGTCGCGGCGATTCGGAAAGTTTATCCATCTGTTGCTGCGAGCTAGAGTCAGCCGAGGGATTCATTGCCGCGACAGCAACCGGTCGACGTCACGTTCCGGAGTGCCTATGCATCCCCGCTAATGGATGGAATCGAGCGCACTAGTTCAAGTCCTGGTCTGCCTGCAATGGAAAGAGGGGCTGAGGGTCTTGATCGCTGTCCGTCCCAAGAACGACGCGGCATATCTCCTCAGGGAGTTGCCGCTTTCTTGGAGCGAGCATATAGTGATGGCACAGACAAATCAGAGAATGCCATCATACCTTGATAAAAGAAGAGTCCTTTGATTTCCAATAACCGATGCAGATTTCCTGAGGCATCCTTGCCCTGGATTTCTTTTGGGTACGCCTTATCCGGTTTCTCTGGGTTTCGAATCAAGGTGACAATGCCAAGACGGCCCCCTGTTTTCTCAGTTTGGCCCGCAAGGCGGAAACATCAATCTTTTGCACAGAAGTGTTCTTTTCAATCGCCAATTTGGCTGCAAGTCCGGTTGCTTGGCCGATGATCATGTACTGAGGCTCCATCCTGAGCGTTGAGTAAGCCACATGGCTGGCAGAGAAGCAGACCGGGACAAGCAAGTTGGTAACCTGTTGTCGTTTCGGCAGTAGGAGCCTGTAAGGAATTTGATATGGCGTGACCGGCACCTGCACATCTCCTTCGTTCTCGACTGCCCCATCGGTTGTGGCAATACGCTGGACGTTGTGCGAGTCGCTGTTATAAGAGCCCATCCCAATCGAGTCCGTCTTCGTGATTTCGGTCTGTATATCTCTTTGTGTCATGACATACTCTCCCACCATCCGGCGCGCCTCTCGCACGTAGAGCTGATGAGGCCAGTTGCGCGTGTCAATGAACTCATCTTTGGCCAGCCCCCACTGCGAGACCTCGCGTCTCAGGGCTTCCGGAACTTGAGGGTCATCTGAGAGGAAATACAAGAACCCGGCAACATAGTCCCTGTGCTCCTTCCAAATTCGTTCGCGCTGCTGGTAATCAGCCTCTGGATACGCCCAACTGCCGCCAATGTAGTCGGTTGAAAACGCACCGTTATTGTTGGTGTCTGTCTTACCGTTAGGCATTGACACCGGATTCATTAAATCTTCCATCCGGGGTACCTGCCTGCCCTTCGTCATCATTGCCTGCAACATGCGCGCCAGCAATTCATAGCGTTTGGGGTCGTACTGGTCTGGACGCGGAAATGGAACCCGGTTAGACGCGACCTTAGTCATACAGAGGCGAAAGTTGTAGGCTTGCACTTTGCGATCTGCCGCTCCAACTTCCCCCTTCGGGTCCGCAGACACCCCTGGCAGCAAATGGCCCGCAGCATCATAAGGAGAGATTCGGACTGCGAACTGATGGTAGGGTGTATGTTCTCTGACACCTGCCAAAGACTCTCCGTACTGAGCCACCCCTTCACGGCCCCATGTATAGGTGACTCCCGCCTGGGCCATAAGGTCTCCTTCATAGCTGGCATCGGCAAAGACCCGGGCCTGAAAAGACTGCCCCTCTTCCATGAAGATCTCCTCGATTCGGTTGCCGTTTGACCTTACGCCGGTCTTTTCACGCAGTCGATGTTGGAAGAAGGCCTTGACTCCAGCCTCCTTGATCATCTCTCGAAAGATTGCCTCTGCTACGTGCGGCTCAAAATACCAGCTGACTTTCTCCCCATAATGGTGCCCGACCCGCTGGAAGAATTCCAGCGAGATCCCCCCGATAACTTCTTTCTTGCCAAAGTCAGTGGCTCCTAAGCCCCCTGAAACCATGCCTCCCAGGTGGAGGCCAGGCTCCAACAAGGCCACTTTCAATCCTTCCCGTGCGGCAGCGACGGCCGTCATTACCCCACTTGCAGTTCCGCCGTAAACGACCAGGTCATATTGATTGGCAAGTTGTGCAGAAGCAAATATGCCGCGCATCAACAACAGAAGAAACCCGAGTGCTTTCCACATGATGACTCCTCTATTGAAAGTAGGGTTCTCAGGGTGGGCGTCGCACTCTGTCGCGGCGACCCGGAGGAGGCGCCGCGGGGACGCGGCGTCTCCATAGCCCCTGAGACGGGACGCCCTCGTCCCGTCTTCCAACATTTTCACGCTACGTGGCGCCCCTCTGAGGAGCATGATAGGCATTTATGAAAATCCAAGTTTTGGCAGCCACGACAAACAGCTTTTGGTTTGTCGTGGGCTTTTGACCACATATGAGAAGCCCACGATGAATTCAAAGTATGAATTCATCGTGGCTACCCGTGCCGTTTTCATTCGCGGATGTGTGCCGAACCAACACATGACAGAGTGTATTAGAAGCGTGCATCACGGTTTCCCCCGCTCAAGTGCTCGTGAATTCAGAACCTTCCTCACCAGGAGATAAAAGAGAAACCCAGCCACAATCATGGATAACGCAAGAACAAGGTGCTGATGGAAAAGCCTGGAAACCACCGGCCACTTCTCTCCAAACATATACCCAAGCGAAAGAAAGACCGAAACCCACAAAAACGCCCCCAAGTATGCATAGGTCATGAAAGAGCGGGCGTCAAGGATCGAAATGCCGGCGATTAAGGCAGTCAGATGCCTGACTCCAGGCACAAAATAGCCAACGACCAATGTCCAATGTCCGATACCCTTGAACCAGTTGTGCACCTTTTCCAATTGTGCAGTGTGGATGCCAACATACTTCCCGAATCGAATGATGGTCTGCATGCCAAGCAACCTGCCTAGGACATAACTCAAAGAGATGCCCGAGGCGCTTCCCAGGAAACTGCAAATCAACAGAGGGATGGCATGCAGAGTGCCCCGGGAAGTGAGGCACCCGCAAAATAGAAGTAGAGTCTCGTCGGGGATTGGCATTCCAAAAACGCCCAACAACAGAAGTAAGAAGATACCGAGATAACCATGGACCGAGATCCAGTGCTGAAGGTGGTGCAATGAACTGGGAACAAGGATCTCGTGCATTGGCGTGAAATCACCTGAGAGCCAAAATGGTGAACGGCGTCATTCTACTACAGGAATGCATTGATCGGTGGTTTGAGAGGGAACTCTGGTAGACTTTTCAGCAAATCTCAGCCGCAGCCATTGGCGCGCAAGCATATGCCTACCCTCGCCCATTCCCCCCTTTCCCACGGGTTCCTGTCAACTTCTATTTTAATCGCACGGTCATATTTGTTTATGGTAAGATAAAAATCGATTTCATTCCCTTACAGCAAAAATCCTGTGTTTGGCTCGAACGGTCCAAGCCCCGATCAGGACATGACTTCGTGGACATGGGCCTCACTGGTGGGCTTTGAGAATCGATATCAAGCTAGGGGCTTGTCTGCAGACGCTAGTCTTGACTGACACTCAGGGTGAAGGTGCAGGGGAGCATTACCTGACACGGTGTTTCGCAGCTTCAGGAATTCGAGGCATCAGACCATGAGGAAGGCATTGTTCCTGTTGGGCATGTTGAGTGATAGTGACATCGATTGGTTGATCGCTGCGGGCAACCGGGAGAGAGTTTCCCGGGGAACTGTCCTGATTCATGAAGGGAAACCGTTTGGTGCGATCTACTTTGTTCTGGATGGAACACTCGGGGTTTCGGTAGCTACTCTGGGAGGCAGAGAGATCGCTCAGCTAAAGTGTGGGGAAATCGTAGGAGAAATGTCTTTTGTGGATTCTCGACCTCCCTCGGCTACGGTGAAAGCCTTAGAGGATTCTGTCGTGTTATCGGTCCCGCGAGCGCGAATGATAGCCAAATTGGAGGAAGTCGAGTTTGCTGCACGCTTCTATCGAGCTCTCTCAGTCTTTCTTGCCGACCGTTTACGCAACACGATTTACCAGTTTGGGGAGGCTAAGGTCGAGTTGTCTGAGAAGGATTTCGAAGGATCCGATCAGCTTGATCCGGGTGTTCTGGAAAAGGTAGCCATGGCTGGAGCCAGGTTCGACTGGCTGATGAGACGGCTAAGGGGCGAGTAGAATTCATCAGAATCACCGATATGTTATTTTAAAGCGTTCGAACAACACCTAACACAACACTAGGATCCTCGGTCTGACACACGTCGACCAGAAGTGAGCTATGTACCGGAAAGAAGCGCTAGAAAGATTGTCGTCGCCTGAACGATTGGATCAACTGGTTCAAATTGTCGGTCCGAAGGACTGGCTTCTCCTCTCCTCGTTGGTCCTCTTGTTTGCGGCGGTAGTCTACTGGAGTGCCTGGGGGCGTCTCCCCACAATCGTTGCCGGGCAGGGAGTCCTGATCCGTCCGCGCAAGGTTGTGGAGTTTCAGTCTCCTGCATCCGGACGCCTGGTAGCACTAAACGTCCGGGTGGGAGACACGGTGAAGAAGGGGGAGGTCCTGGGGACAATCGATCTGGCCGAGATTCGAAAACAACTGGAAGAAGAACAGGCTAAGTTGGCGGAAATCCAGGCGCAGGATCGTGAAAAAAGCGCCCTCGAGACCCAGCAGGCTCAGCTCCAGACTCAAGAGATCGAAGCTGAGAAAAGATCTTACCAGATGCAGAGCCAGAATCGGGAAAAGAGCATCAAGGACGCCGAGGCCCTTACCCCCTTACTCCAAAAGAGAATGGAAGGGCGCCGACAGTTGAAGGCTGAGGGATTGATTCCGGCCATGTCGGATGAACTCATGCAGGCTGAACAGGCGCTCCTGGAAAACCAATCGAAAATCTCTGATCTTCAAGCTCAGATGAAAGAATTGGAAAGCCAGATGAGGCGTTTGGAAACCAGAGAAAAGGTCATCGTCCAACAGACATTCGAATCCTCGACTGCTAGAAAGAACGAGATTCAGGGGCTACGAAGTCAGATTGCCCTGCTTCAGGTTCAGTTAGAGAAGAACAGTCAGATCATCAGTGAATCTGCGGGCGTTATCCTGGAGGTCACTGCTAATGTTGGGCAGGTGGTCGGCCTGGGCAGCCGTCTGGGCTCGTTGGAGGTGGAAGATTCTTCCAGTCAACTGGTCTGTCTGAGCTATTTTCCGGTGCAGGATGGTAAGAGGATTAAAACAGGCATGAAGATCCAGGTGACTCCTGACACGGTAAAGAGAGAGCGGTTCGGCGGAATACTTGGCACAGTTGCGTCCGTCTCGATATTTCCCGTCACAAAGGAAGGGGCAGCTACCATGGTGGGCAATCCGGAAGTTGTGAATCGTTTGTTTGGGGAGGGGCCTCAGATCGAAGTGGTTGCTGAACTGGAACGGGACCCTTCCAATTTCAGCGGCTACAAATGGTCATCTTCGAAAGGCCCTCAACTTCAAATGTCGTTTGGAACCACCGCCAGCGGACGTGTCACCGTCGAGGAGCGAGCCCCCATTACTTATGTCCTCCCTTTCCTGAGGTCGATCAGTGGCATTCGCTGATTTCCTGCCTGTATTTAAGAGACGCTCAGCGGAGTCGGGCCGTGTAAGGACCCCTACTCTCCTCCAGATGGAGGTGGCAGAATGTGGCGCGGCTGCACTGGGGATCATTCTGGGTTACTACGGTCGCACGGTTTCCTTGGCGGAACTGAGGCGAGAATGTGGAGTGTCGCGGGATGGAAGCCAGGCTTCACATCTGCTGGTAGCGGCTCGACGGTATGGCATGACGGCCAAGGGTTATTCGACGGACCTGGACGCCCTTCATAGATTTTCTCCTCCCTATATAGTGTTCTGGAATTTCAATCACTTCTTAGTAGTGGAAGGATTCCGCAGGGGGCGGGTCTACCTCAATGACCCTGCAACTGGACCCAGGAGAGTATCTCTCGAGGAGTTCAGCGAGGCCTACACGGGTTTGGTGTTTGTACTGGAGCCTGGTCCCGATTTCAAAAGAGGCGGCCGGAAGCCCAGCATGATTCCGTCTCTTTGGGACCGATTGAAAGGATCCGCCGGGGTCCTCGCCTATTGTGTGCTGCTTGGGTTTCTGCTCGTTCTGCCCGGGCTGGCATTTCCTGCTTTTGCCCAGATATTTGTCGACAATATTTTGGTCGAGGGGATGAAAGACTGGCTGCGGCCGCTGATCCTGGGGATGATTCTGACGGCATTGCTGAGAGGGCTCCTTTCCGGATTCCAATTAAGGTATCTTCGTGCGCTGAAAATCAAACTCGCCGTGACCATGTCCAGCCGATTTCTGTGGCATGCTCTGCGTCTGCCTGTCAGCTTTTATCAGCAACGATTCGCCGGGGAAATCAGCGGCAGAATGAATCTCAATGAAAAGGTGGCCGAGGTTCTATCAGGGCGTCTAACCACAACGGTGATCGATTTGGTGATGATCGTTTTCTACGCTCTGGCCATGCTCCTGTATGACGTGGTATTGGCTTCGATCGGTATAGCCTTTGCCGTCCTGAACTTGCTCGCCTTAAGGTGGATTTCCCGGCGCCGCGTGGATGCCAACCTGAGAGTGTTGCAGGAGTTTGGGAAAGTGGGTGGCTTGTCTATAGCCGGCCTCCAGGGTATGGAGACGCTCAAAGCCTCCGCATTGGAGTCCCATTTCTTCGCGCGGTGGGCCGGCTATTATGCCAAAGCCCTCAACGCTCAGCAGGAACTGGGCGTTACGAACTTGAAGCTGGGAATGCTACCAACGTTTCTTTCGGCATTAACCTCTCTGCTGGTATTGGTAGTGGGTGGGGTGAAAGTCATTAATGGATCCTTCAGCATTGGCATGCTGGTAGCTTTCCAAAGCTTGATGCAGAGCTTCATGCTTCCCGTGTCCAATATTGTCGGTCTTGGGGCCACAATCCAGGAATTGGAGGGAGACCTGAATCGGCTGGAGGATGTGCTTCATCACTCGACCGATCCCCAAACGGACAAAGATAATACGGTGGGGTCTGGGGGAGCCACTACCTCCCGTCTGGGAGGCTATCTTGAGCTAAGAAATGTCACATTTGGCTACAACCGTATTGCTCCTCCTTTGATCGAAAATCTTAGTCTCTCGATCAAACCCGGGCAGCGCATTGCCTTGGTCGGAGCGAGCGGCTCCGGAAAATCGACCATCGCCAAACTGGTATGCGGCCTTTACGAACCCTGGGAAGGGGAGATTCTCTTCGACGGGAAACCGAGGTCAATGATTCCTCGCCAGGTGCTTGCAACATCCGTCGCCATGGTGGAGCAAGATATATTCCTTTTTGAAGGATCGGTAAGAGACAATCTAACTCTTTGGGATTCAACCGTTCCCCATTTCAACCTGGCACACGCGTGCAGGGATGCTGTCATCTATGAAACGGTTGCTTCCCTGCCTGGAGGGTTCGACGGCCAATTAATCGAGGGGGCTGCGAACCTGAGCGGTGGCCAAAGACAGCGCCTGGAAATCGCGCGTGCTCTGGTGAACAGCCCTTCCATCCTGGTCATGGACGAGGCCACCAGCGCCCTGGATGCCGAGACGGAAAGGATGATTGACCAGCACCTTCGTCGGCGGGGATGTTCATGTCTCATCGTGGCACATCGGTTGAGTACCATCCGGGACTGTGACGAGATTATTGTTTTCCGGCAGGGCAAGGTGGCTGAACGGGGCACTCATGAAGAATTGTGGAGGATGCAGGGAGTTTACAGTCAATTGATATCCAGCGAGGGGGGGGCCCTCGAGGAGGCATAAACAGGGTGGTGGAAGGTGGATTAAACCTCCAGGAGTGGAGCTGCAGGGTCGGGGGGAATAGGCCGATCCTGCTTGATGAGCCGCATACTGTTTGGATGGTCCAGTCTGGATCGATGGCGCTGTTTGCCGTGATGTTGAACCAGAAGACGCCAGAGGGCGCCCGTCGATACTTGTTTAGCCTCAATTCAGGGGAGGCGTTGTTTGGCACTGCCCTTAATTCAGAGGGCCGTTGTCGCGGGATCCTCGCCCTGCCGATAGAGGAGACGGAACTCCGTAAGATCCCCGCGCAATGCTTGGGGACGTCTATTAATGATGCTGACCTCACACTGTTAGTGGAGCATTGGATTCATAAACTGGAATCTGTGCTCTCCGACTCAGTTAAACCAGCAACTCCGATACTCATTTCACCAGGCCAGCCCTTCTCTCTTGCTCCGGGCCAGGTGCTACAGCCGCGCCAGGGTGTCGTTTGGTTACAGGTCCATCGGGGCAGTGTCCGCTGGTTGGGTTTGAAGAAGATGGTACTGGGTTCGGAAGCCGGCATTTTGCCGCTCGGTCCCGGGATGTGGCTCGAAGCAGAAGAAACGGTAGAAGGGACTGCCTGGGGAATGAGCACAATCATTCAGGATACCTCGGCCTGGTTAAGGGGATTGGGGATTCTTCAAAAGAACATTCTGGACTACATTCATCTTTGCGAGGAGCATGAGCTGGAGGAACAGTTTCACAGGTTGCAGGAGCGGGAACGCTTGAATGCTCGTCTTTCCCAGGATGTCATCGCGGATCTCGTATCGGTAGTGAAACCACGCCGGAAAAAACCCAGTTCCCCTGAAGGTGTACCCCTGCTTGTGGCGGCTCGCGCGGTCGGGCAGGCTCTGGGTATAGAGATTCGTCCCCCTGCCCGATCTGTGGATTTCGGCAAATTGAAGGAGCCGCTCAAGGCCATTGAGCAGGCCTCACGCATTCGAATGCGCAAGGTTATGCTGACTGATGGGTGGTGGAGGAAGGATTGTGGTCCCTTGCTCGCATACAAACGGGAGGATCAACAACCCGTTGCACTGCTGCCAGTCTCACCCAGTCGCTACGAACTCCTGGATCCAATACGCATGAATCGGATCTCAGTGAGTGCTTCCGTTGCTTCCAGCCTGTCTCCAGTCGCCTGTATGCTATATAGACCCTTGCCCGAGAAGAAGCTCGGACCTCTCGACGTACTCAGATTTAGCTTGAGAGGGCATCGTAGAGACCTGTTAATCATCCTGGCAGCAGGTATTGTCGGAACCCTCCTGGGAATGTTCACTCCCGTAGTCACTGCTATTTTGATCGACAATGCCATTCCAGATGCAGACCGCGGGCTGTTACGGCAACTCGGGATGGGTCTGCTGGCAGCGGCCTTTGGGAAAACGCTGTTTGAGCTTGTTCAGGGTTTTGTGACCAACAGGCTGGAGACCGACTCGACATCTTCTACCCAGGCAGCGGTTTGGGACCGCCTCTTGAAGCTTAGGCCCTCCTTTTTCCGCCGCTATTCTACTGGTGACCTTGCGTCCCGGGTCACTGCGATCAGTAGAATTCGTCAGAAACTCAGTGTGACTACTCTCGGGACTTTGTTTTCCAGTTTTATCTCGTTGCTGAATCTGTTGCTGATGTTTTGCTACAGCATTCAATTGGCGTTGACAGCCTGCGCCGTTGCGCTTTTGACCATTGCGTTTACCACGGTTTCCGGCTTCCTCACCTTTCGGAAGTTAAGCCCATTGCAGGCAATGGAAGGGAAGATTTTTGGCTTGACGGTGCAATTGATGAATGGTGTTTCTAAACTTCGAGTGTCCGGGGCTGAAGGAAGCGCGTTCGCCTTTTGGGGTAAGAAATACAGTGAACAACAAAAGCAGACCTGGTCTGTCCAGACCATTCAAGACAACGTCCATACTCTGAACCAGACCATGCCGGCGCTGACCTCTGCTCTCGTCTTCTGGCTGGCTGCTCTGACACTCCAAGAGGGGAGCACTCAGGCGAGGGTGGGGCTGACCGCCGGGGCCTTCCTGGCCTTTAATTCAGCCTTCGGTATCTTCATGGGAGGCGCTGCCCAACTCAGCAATACCGTGATTGACACGCTCGATATATTCAACTTGTGGGAAAGGGCCACCCCAATCCTGACAGCCGAGCCGGAAGTCGATCGCAGCAAGACCGATCCCGGTGAGCTTTCTGGCAAACTGGCGCTGAATCATGTCACATTCCGCTATCGGGAAACCGGACCCCTCACTTTGGAAGACGTGGATCTGCATGCTGATCCTGGGGAGTTCATTGCCCTGGTTGGCCCTTCGGGCGGCGGAAAATCGACGATCTTTCGCTTGCTGTTGGGGTTCGAGACCCCGGAATCCGGGACAATTAATTATGATGGACAGGACCTGAGCGGCCTGGATATCTATGCCGTACGCAGACAGTTGGGCGTGGTGCTTCAGAACAACAGTATTTCAGCGGCTTCTATCTATGAAAACATTGCCACCAGTGCCATGATTAGCCTCGATGATGCCTGGGCAGCAGCCCGGGCTGCCGGTCTGGCGGACGATATTTCCTCTTTTCCTATGGGAATGCACACCTACGTCAGCGAAGGGGGAACCAATCTCTCCGGGGGACAACGGCAGAGGCTTTTAATCGCGCGGGCCCTGGTCCTTCAACCCAGGATCCTCCTGTTTGATGAAGCCACCAGTGCCCTGGATAACCAGACCCAGTCAATTGTCAGTGATACTCTGGACCGTCTCCGGGTTACCCGTATTGTCATCGC
>DATKMG010000218.1:0-11427 GCA_035541995.1 Terriglobia bacterium | reverse complement strand
AATTACTACAGGACTGCCGACGGGGGCTCACACCGGCTGCAAGGATTCGCTAACCTGACCCTGCCCCCTCTTCGCTGGCACGGCCGGCATGAATTCAAGGCGGGGACCGATTTGAGTCATATCACTTACAATCAGCTCTATATGCGTCAGCCGGTTCTTGTCCTGCGCGAAGATGGCACGCTCTCCCGAAAGATTGACTTTATCAACAGTCCTCGCTTTGAAGACAACAATCTGCAGTGGAGCGGGTTTGCCCAGGACCGGTGGTCTGTATCGGACCGCTGGCTGCTCGAAACAGGTCTGAGACTGGATTGGGACCAAATTCTTGGCCACCTGTTGTTTTCTCCACGACTGGCCTCCAGCTATCAATTGACTCGAGACGGAAAGACCAAGCTTACAGGCGGCATAGGATGGTATTACGATGCGACTAACCTGGATTTCATTACCCGGCCGTTGGGCGGACAAAGGATTGATGTGTTCTATGCGTCGGACGGGCAAACGCCGGTCGGACAACCCATGTTGACTTCCTTTCAAGTGAATGAATGGGAGCTTCAAGCGCCTCGATTCATCAACTGGAGTTTCGGACTCGAACACGAAATGCCGGCCTTAGGATACCTGCGTGTCGATTACCTGCAAAAACGCGGCCACCAGGGTTTCACCTTCGTTTACCCGACCGCCAGCCTGTTTGCCCCTTCTCCCAACCCTCTTGTGTTGAGCAATTCCAAGCAAGACCGCTTTGACTCGGTGGAGGTCACCGTGCGTCGACCCCTGAGAGGAAGTGGCTCCATGCTGGCCTCTTATGTGCACTCTTCAGCACGGTCCAATGCTGTAATCGATTATAGTCTGGATAACCTGATCTTTGCTGAACAGGCCGGAGGGCCTCTTCCCTGGGATTCACCGAACCGCTTTCTTTCCTGGGGTTGGATGCCGCTGATCAAGAAATTTGACCTGGCGTATTCCCTCGATTGGCGGGATGGGTATCCATTCAGCGTGGTCAACCAGCAACAAGAACTTGTGGGGTTGCCTAATTCGCAGCGCTTCCCGGCTTATTTCTCGCTAAACATCCATATCGAATGGCGCTTCCATTTGTTAGGGATTGAATGGGCAATACGAGGAGGAGTCAATAATATTACCAATCGGTCAAACCCGACAGTTGTCAACAACAACATAGACTCGCCGCAGTTTCTCACTTACTCAGGGACCCAACATCGGGTGTTTACAGCCCGCATCCGCTTGTTGGGCCGTAAATAGCGTGGGCGCGGCACGGTATCGCTTTGTTCTGAGGGTCCCGTCGTATCCCTAGCCTTAACCTGCGTTTCTCACCACAAAGGCACCAAGACACAAAGACAACCCCGAAGGTCCTGATTCATTGAGGCGTTCTGATTCTCCGATCTTGTCTGTAACTTTCAGCCTCAATTGAAAAGCCCAGGCTAAATATCACCGGTAAATTTCGACAGGCAGGTTTCTTGCGTATCTCCTTTGTGCCTTGGTGACTCGGTGGTGCGAAGTCCGTGTTGACTTCTGAGCGGTTATATGATGTTTGAGAAATTTGTGTCTGGAGTTTGCCTCGAATCTTGATCGTTCAGCGCGATCCGTCTTCGCGGACCTGGCTGTCGGCCAGAATGCGAGTGCCTCGGGTTTCAGGTAAAGTCCACACCCAGAGTCCCGTGAGGAGAGCAAAAAAGGCGCCGATCGAAATGCCGATGCCCAAGCTGCGGTCCGCGCTAAGCCAAGGGCGCGAGGCAACCCAGGAAATGACTAGAGGTGTAAAGAACTGAATTCCCCGAGCTAGGTTGAAAGCCGAGCCCATGGCAGTGTTTCGGATCCGTGTCGGGAACAACTCTGAGAAAATAGGTCCGTAGCCCGAAAAGTTCCCTGTTCCCACTCCCACCAGGAACATGAAGACGAGCGTCAGAGCAGGCAAGGCCACCAGGCTATTCCAGAACCACGTCACCGAAAACAGGGCACCTGCCCAAGTCAAAGAGTAAATCGAATAGGCAATCCGACGGCCCTTCCAGTCGGCAACCACGCCGAAGGAGAGGTAACCTAGCAACCCACCCGCTTGCGTGACCAGCATCCATAGGCCGGAACGGGCCATGGAGAAATGGAGTCTCTCGTAAAGGTACTTGGGCATCCAGGAGTAGGTAAACCAGTAGGCCGACATACCCGTGATCGCCAGGAATAACCCCAGCAGGAAAAGACGCCGGATTGTGGGGTCCTGTCGGAGGGACTTGAGGAAATTGGGCCTGGCTGTCCTCTGCCGTTCAGGATGCCGCTGCCATTCCTCCCAGATGTCCGATTCCGGCATAAAGCGCCGGATCGCAACGACCAGGAGGGCAGGCAGCACGGAGACAAAGAAACAGTATCGCCAGCCTCGGCCTGGTCCGAACGAACGGGCGAAGAACGGTTCTACGAATGCTCCCACCACTGCAGCCAGTGCGACGCCCGCGGGGGCGCCGGTTTGCATAACCGCCGCAAACCGCGCCCGCATCCGGGCAGGGAAGGTTTCGCCCACCAGCGTCTGACCGGTGGCCCATTCGCCGCCGACTCCTAATCCCGTCACTACGCGGAAGAACAGTAACAGTGGAAGATTGGCGCTGACTCCGCAGAAAAAAGTCCCAAGCGAGTAGGTCAGGATGGTGGCCGAAAGCACGCGCTTTCGACCCAGACGGTCAGCCAGCCAGCCGAAAACCAAGCCGCCTAATGCCGTGGCAGCCAGGCTCACACCAAGCAGGAGGGATAATTGGGAGTCCGAGAAACCGAGATCTGCCTTGATCGGGACCAGCAGGAATGAGAAAAGCATGAGGTCGTAGAAGTCAAATAACCATCCAGCCCACGCCATGGCGAGAATCATGTAATGTCGTCCGGTGGGCCGCTCACTTTGATTGAGAAACGTTCCCTTTTCGGCTGTCATCGACCGATTCTCCTGCGAGTGAAAAAAGGGTTGGCCGCACCCATAACGCTTGGAATCTCAAGACGCGGAGTCTGCGCACCGTCCCGCCTGCATGACGACTCAGATTCTACTCGAACAACGATTGGTCATGCTCCCAAAAATGGGGATGCTTTTTGGAGTGCGCCGGCAGAGCTTGGGACAACAGTCCCACGCGGCGACGGCGCTTTGGCTTGGGGGAGGACAAAACCGGAAGATTTGGCCGAGAACGTGCCATTAAATTGTTCCCACCGTGAATGACCGGCTGACGTGATGGCCGGTTTCTTCTTGACAATCGTCGTCGGAACAGACGATAATTTAGATGGTTGGCTAAATATCTAATCGAGAAGCCCCTCATGCCGATTACACTCACCTTTAAGGCACTGGCTGATCCCACCCGGCGTCGAATCCTGGAAATGCTGGGACGACGGGATATGACGGCCGGAGAAATTGCCGAGCAGTTTCATATCACCAAACCCAGCATCTCTCACCACCTTTCCCTGCTCAAACAGGCGGAATTGGTGGTGGATGAACGTCAAGGCCAAACCATTTTATATTCCCTCAACACATCTGTCATGGAGGAGGTGTTGCGCTGGTTATTGAAGATGCGCGAAAGGAGTAGCAAGAAATGAAAAAGGGATTCTTGACTGAAACATTCATTCTCGTCTTACTGGGCATGCAAGTCATCACTTCTTTCCTGCTTTATCCACGCTTACCCGCTCGTCTGCCAACTCATTGGAACATCCACGGGCAAGTGGATGGAACCATGTTGAAAATGAATGCGCTGTTGGTGCCCCTGGGGATCAACCTGGGACTCTACATTCTTTTTCTGGCCATCCCTTACCTGGATCCCAAGAAGAAGATGGAGCAGTTCCGAAATACCTATGGCTGGATTCGCCTCTCGGTGCACACCTTCATGGCTTTGCTCTTTGTGGCCATGATGGCCTATTCCCTGGGCTACAAGGTTTCCATGGATCGCATCGTGCCGGCACTGGCTTCTATTTTGATCATCATATTCGGCAACTTGATGGGGAAAATGCGCCCCAACTATTTCGTAGGAATCCGGACCCCATGGACGCTGGAAAGCCCGGTGGTATGGCAGAAAACTCACCGGATCAGTGGACCTATCTGGGTTGTAGCTGGTTTATTAGGCCTGGTGGGGAGTTTAATTGGTGGTTTTTGGGCCTTCGCACTGTTGTTCTTCCCTGTTACGCTGGCTGCCGCATTTTCAATCTGGTACAGTTGGTACGCTTTCAAAATAGAAAATCCTTCATGACGGCGAAACCAACAACTCATCGACCTCAGAGGGTACCCAAAATGGCGGGCTAAGAGAATTGAAACCAGAATCTAATTTGGGATTCCTATCGGAATCCACAGAGTTGCTGCATCTCTGGTCCGCTTGCATGGCGCTAACTAGCTAGTCGCGAAACTGCGCGATTGCGGAAAACTCTCTCCACTTCCTAGCCACATTTAGAGCCGCGGACCTGTAGGTTCACAGGTCCGCGCTACCTCGTCGAATTGTGAGGAGTAGCGCAGACTCCTGCCTCTCAAGGAGTCTGCGGCTCCAGAACAAGGGGACAACACCAATGTTGCAGAGAGAGGCCCAATCTATTCGCCGCTTTCAACATCAGTATTTATACGGTTTTCAGGCGTTTCGCAACAGATACTGTCTAAACTTCTTCAGTTATCACAAAGGGGGCGCGGTATCCTCGTTCCACGTCGCGCAAGAGCTGATTGGCCTCGGCATCGCCTATCACTTGTTCAGTCTCAGGATCGAAGCGCAGCGACCGACCCAGGCGATATGAAGCATTCGCCAGATGAACAAGGGCGCAAGAAAGGTGTCCTTCCTCGATGGGGGCGTTCAAGTTATCCCGGGTCCGGTTGCGGACGCAATCGATGAAGTTGGCATAGTGGTCACCAACTGAATGAGCATGGGGCCCCGCCTCCTGGCCGCGGCCCAACCAGGTCCTGTAACCATTGGCGTCTTCGTCACCGGTAGAGAGGTACCCTTTGGAGCCATAAAAAATGTTGCCAATGGTGTTGTGTCCTCCCATCAAACGCCCCTGTCCGATCTCAGCTTCATGGTTAGTAATCCAATGCCGGACCTCAAACTCCATCATCTTGCGTTTGCCTACGGGGAGGTCAAACTCAAAGGCACAGTTGAGCGTATTCGGCGTTTGTTGATCGTCTTCGAACATGAAATGGCCGCCCACGGCTGAGATCCGACTGGGGTATTTCACACCTAATCCCCAACGGGCCACATCGATTTGATGAACTCCCTGATTTCCAAGGTCTCCATTTCCCGTATCCCAGATCCAGTGCCAGTTGTAGTGAAACCGGTTCTTTGTGAACGGCTTTAACGGTGCCGGGCCGCTCCACAAGTCATAGTCGACACCGGATGGAATAGGCTCTACAGGTGCATGCCCGATCGTGTCGCGCCACTTGAAGCATAGTCCACGCGCCAAATATACATCTCCGATCAACCCTTGTTGCATTTTTTGGACGGCTTCCTTGACTGCGGGCGAGGACCGAACCTGTGTGCCATGTTGAACCACGCGATTGTACTTCTGAGCCGCACGAACGAGTTGTCGGCCCTCCCAGAAATTATGGGAACAGGGTTTCTCGATGTAAACGTCCTTGCCCGCCTGGCAGGCCCAGATGGCTATTAGCGAATGCCAGTGGTTGGGCGTGGCAATCGAGATCGCGTCGATTGACTTGTCCTCGAGAAGCTTTCGGACATCCGTAAAAGTCTGTGGCTTGGATGAACCACGACTACCCTCCTCAGAAAGCCGCTGTTTGAGTAAGTTTTCGTCCACGTCACACAATGCTGCAATCTCGACGTTGGCTAGTCGCGAGAAGCCGGCAAGGTGGTCTTTGCCACGCCCGTGAATTCCACAGACGGCGACACGAACACGATCGGCGGCCCCAAAGACTCTTTCGGGGCGAGTTAGGAATGTCGTGCCGCCGAGGGCAACTAGGCCGGTTGTAGTCTTAATACTCTGGTCTAGGAAGTTGCGACGGCTGATATTTGAATCGTTTGGCATGAACCCCTTCCTTTCCGGGACTAACTCGACGGAAAACCAAAGAGCGACCATCTAACACGACGGCTTGGATCGGCGAGCCACCCATAGGTAGGGACGCGCTGCCGCGCGTCTACAGTCGGAAAATCAAGCCGAACGCGGGCCACCACGTCCCTACCCAATTCGATCGATGCGACCGGGAGAATTTTTTCACACCTTCAGGTCTCTGAGGGTGCCCGACGCCCACAATTGCGCACGACCATTCTATGACTGAGGGTCCTCAATGGCAACCAGTACCGCTACAAAACTCCTTCGCAGCCTGAAGGTGCGAAAAGATATCCTCAGCCTTACGGGATTAAAACGAAAAGCGGAGCTGCAGTTCGATGCGGCGGTTGGCGGCTGTAGCCCCGCCAAATCCCCCGGCAATTTGTGTTGATTCCCCAAAGAGTGGGGAACTAAGGTTCCCAACCGGTGGAGCCAGGTTGACGTGGTTGAGCAAATTGCGCGCCTGCACGGAGAAAGTCAAGTTATAGCGCTGGTTGGTGGTCTCCTCACCCCAGCGACCGCCACCACGCCTGACGCCGAACGGGCCCCCTGCAAACCCTGGAGCAGTGGGGCCTGTCGGCTGTGCTCCTTCCACTTTTCCACCGAAGCCAAAGGTTCTTCCGACCCTCATGTTGAGCAGGAACAGGCTGGTACCCCTCCCATAATTGCGGGGAATAGTGGGGTCCCCTGGTTTGGGATTGATCAGGAAATCGCCCCATGGGGTTGAGATCACGTTTGCCCCTTCGGCCGAACCAGCAAAGGCGGGTCTATCCGTGAACTGACCGTCGCCATTGAGGTCACGGCCGGTGATGATATTAAATGGAACTCCGCTTGAGGCGACCACAAATGGATTCAGGGTAATGCCCAAAAAGGATTTAAAGGATCCACCCATCACCATGCGATGGTGGACGTCGTAAGCTGAAGGCCCCCATTCCGTGTGAAAGTTGTAGGGATCCGCCGGGAACGTGTTGGCGCCATCCGTGTCACTGTACGAATGAGAAAACGAATAGAAGCCGAATAATGTCACCCGTTTGCTGAAGCGGGTATTGAAATTGGCTATCAGCTGATTCTGTCGGCTGAACCCTGTAGACTCATATTGAAAGATGCCGCTGATATCAGGTTGGGGCCGGACCCCATCAGGACCGGGAGCATTAATGTCACGGATCCGGAGCAGGTGAACACCGCGGCTGAAGATGTAGTTCACAGCCAAGGTGCTGTTACGGGGTAGCTGTCGCTCAATCCCAATGGATGTTTGAATCAGGTAAGGAGCCACGATCGAGTTATCCAGTCGTCGGACCGTCTCCAGTTGGGGAAAGGAGGACAATTGCTCCAGCGATGGAATATTCGGGAAAAAATTGGGATTGAGCAGCAGATAGCTGGTCTGGGTCACGCCATTGTAGCGATCTGCCTGCAGCGTCAAATTCTCATCAACACGGCTGTAAAAGAGGCCCCCACCCCAACGCAAGACGGTCTTGGCAGCATTCTGGTTTTTGCCGTCCAGGGCCCAGGCCACACCTAATCGTGGGGCTATGTTCAAATGAGAGCTGATATTTGTTTGGTCTTCCCAGCGCAAACCCGCACTCAGTGTCAGCCTCGGACGTGCCTGCCAGTCCCAGGTTCCAAACAGCCCCACGTCAGTCTGGGAAACGCTGGTCAGAGGTTCGCCGGCATTCAAAGTGAATTGGCTGGCTCCGCCCCCTAGCAGGCGGATCTGGGCGGCCGACAAACCCAAATTCTGAAGCACCAAAGTCCGTTGATAACGCTGGATTGAAGTAATTGGAGCCAGAACCGGCTGGCCGTCAGAACCCAGGACCAGTTTATCGCTGGAGTCCAGCACCGGTGCCGTACCACCAGCGAAGGAGAAGGTGCCATTGAAATTATTAGGAGAATGGTCGTCCAGAAATGAAGAGCGTACCCTTCCCCCAAACTTGAAGCTATGGGTCCTAACCACATAGGAAGTGTAGTTTTGAAACTCATAAGAATTTGAGAACTGATAGGCCAACCCGATTGGGGTTCCACCCCCATTAAACGAGTCGAGCACAATGATCGAGGGATCACTATTAGCGGGGGTACGAGTGATATTGGTGTGCTGGTACTGGAAACGGGTTTCATTAATGGCACGAGGGCTCAGCACGGCCGTTTCGGTCACCTGCACGGTGTGCTCTGCATCGTGTGAGTCATAGGATTGGGTAGGAAGCGTAAAGCCTGTGACGCCGAGATTGTCGGACCGAATGGGGGAGTATTGGTAGCGAACCACTAATGTGTTCTTTTCAGTCAGTTGGTAATCAAGACGAGGGGCAATGTTAAGGCGCAACTGGGGCGTTACGACCGCAACTTGATAAGGGACAATCTGAAACTGCGAATTGAGCACGGTGGCATTGACAACTGCGTTTTCATCCAGGCTCCGTCCTTCAATATCCAGGCTGAACGAACTCTTTTTGTTTAGAGGCCCACCTATTCGCCCTCCAAAGAGCCGCGCCGCGTAAGGCGGCTTGTTGGGCACAAAAGGGTTGCGGGAGTTGAAAGCGTCATCACTGTAGTTAAAAAAAGCATTACCTCGAAGCTTGTCGGCCCCCGGTTTGGTGAGAATCTCTACTCTGCCAAAACCGATATGGTCATATTCCGCTGAATAGGGATTGCGATTAATGCGCACTTCGCGGATGGCAGACTTGGCCGGCAAGCGTCCTCCAGTGAATCCGTCGATGAAAACCTGGCCCCCGTTTGGGCCTGCGCCCGGCCCCGCCAGGGCCTGCAGCTCATCGGAAAGCTCATCAGGATCGTCCGATAGGGCTTCCAAGTCCTTCTCCTTCAAGACCAGGGCCCCTGCATTCTGGGAAGGATCAGTTGTAACCCCAGGGGCTTCGCTTTGAATCGTGACATGTTCCTCTTGTGCTGCAATTTCCAGCGCTATGTTGAGAGAGGATGGCTTGTCGACCTGGAGAGATAGGTTCTCGTAAGGTGTAAATCCTTCTTTCGTGACTAGTAGTTGATAGTTTCCTGGTACCAACTCCCGAAATTCAAAAGTGCCGGACTCGTTGGTTTGGCCTTTCAATTCCTTGCCGTCAGCCATGCGCAGCAAGACCACGGCCCCAGGTACAACGGCGCCGGAAGGATCCGTGACGCGGCCTCGCAAGCTTGCCGGCGTTTCTGCCGCGAGCGGTGAGATTGAGAGGATTGTCAGAAAAGTAAGGGCCATCCAATAAGCCCGTTTAAAACACATGCAATTGCCTCCTATCTGATTACGCGTCCTGGATGCGAGCCGAAAAGGGCATCCGCAGCTTTTATAAAAATGCAGGCTTCAAGGTGGCCGTCGCGCTCCCGCGCGGCGGTAGCCCAGGTCAAACTGGTCGCCGCTCGGAGATCGGCTCCCACGCTCTCCCCAAGACCGTCATTTTCATCCGCGGTGGTGAACTTGAAAAGGTCATGTGGCACTTTCCTGAAAATGGTATTTTGGTAGCCACGCCGATCGCTTTTTCCAGGAGGCGTGGGCTTTTGGTTATCAGGAAAAATGCCCACGGCTCGCGGCGACTGGTGTCGCCAATACGCTCGCAGTGGCTACCCCTGCCATCTTCATCCGCGGTGGCGAACTCGAATAAGATCCTAAATTACCCTTACGGAATTCCAGGCATACCCAGCATGCCTTCCATTTCGCCGGTCATAGAAGCCGGCCAGGCCCCTGTTTGGGAACTGCCCCGCTGGCCGCCGCCGGACTGTGCGGCCAACCCCGCCAGCAACCGTTCCACACCAGCCAGGAGTACTACAGCCGTGTACTCATCCGGCTTCGAGCCGGGTACACAAGAGAGAACAACCGTGTCGCCGGCCTTCACTTCGGCCAGCGATGTTTCAGGCAATCGATCGATGAACCTGGAGAGATCGGGCACATGTGCGGGACGGGCCGGTGCGCCTCCGGCGGGCCCCGGCCCACCGGCAGTCGACGGTGGAGCAGAACCTCCCGGAGGTCCTCCCATCATGCCCGGACCCATGGCCGGCAGTTTCCTTAGCTGGGTGGTAGGTTTGATATGAACCACGATCGCCTTTCCAGTCATGAGATCCTTTAGCCGCAATTGGTTGTCGTCGCCTGCCGCCACGGCCACAGTTCCAGCTAGGGTCCGAAAAGAGCCAAAGACGATCTTTTCGGCTGTCATGCGTGATCCACTGGCATCCTTGACTCCCAGGGCTCGCATTTGATCTCCAGCACGGATCTCCTCGATCCGACTGGGGAGGGTATCGGCATAGCGGACCGAATCAGGGGGGTATCGGCGGAGTTGGGTTTTGGATTCAACCGCCACGATGAGCGGAGCTGGACCACCTGGCCCACGTGAGAGGATACGAATTTCCCCTGCTTGTACATTGACTTGCTCAACCGTTCCCAAGGTTCCCCGCTCACGCCAGGCCTGCTGGTCCTTCTCATTCCGTGAAGCAATGTCGCGGGCTGTCATGACTATTAATGAGGTTGCTGTCACCGTGTCCCCCGACTGAGCACCACGAATCAAGATTCGGTCACCTGCGACGATGTCCACGGCCGAGATCTCCTGAGCGTGGCTTAAGTCACGTTCCCCAGGAGAAACTTTTTGAACATGCAAATCGGCTGCAAATCGGACTGTTACCTTTTCTCCCGCGTCCGTCTTAAGGACAAGTCCCTGAGCATCCACACTGTCGACTGTACCTCGTAGCCTGCCAGGTGTCTGAGGCTCAATCCTGCCCGGCCAAAACAATACCCATAACACTGCCAAGACCATCGGGAACCTATTCCACATTTTCACCACAATTTTGTATCCTTCCAGACGTCGTCAATAATTTGACTTCTCAATGCTTTTATGTCTGTTAAGCCGACCTACTTTTTTGGCCACCCTAAGTCTAAGACGTTGGAAACCTCAAAGAGGTTATGCGAAATCCATTAATCTTAACGTATGTTTTGGACGGAATGGAGGTAGGCTCCAATTAGCTTCAGCCTACTTGAATTACAACTAATGAGGCACACTGGACAGGCAAACTCAAATAAAGGTTTACAAGGATAGCTCACATGCTAAGATAGGAGTATAGAGTTTCCCAAAACGCAAGTTAAGAATGCATGTTAATGAGGACCAGGGAGATGGAAAAGAGTACCTTTTTCGTGTCAACCTTCAAGCCCCTCTTGCGACTGGGCTTGTTTCTGATTTCAATTGCTGTGACTGGGGGTAGTTTAACTGCCGCCATTGTGTCGCCTGAAGTAGATGGATCTCCTCTCTTAATGGACTGCCAGAGCTCAAAGCCGACAGTCCCAATTCAAGCAACGAATAATCTTAGCGATCTGACTCCACCCCGGATTGTGCAGGCTCGATGGTCTGCCTGGCTGAGCCACTTATTCTGCTACAATTTTCCTTCCTCGTGGTTTAGCCCAAGCAAGGCGGCTGGACCCGGAAACCATTCGCAACAGGTCTTTGAGGAGACCCGGTC
>DATKMG010000217.1:0-3367 GCA_035541995.1 Terriglobia bacterium | reverse complement strand
CCAATGGTTCCCTTTGATCACACCCAGGATCGTGCCTGACGTGGCGGCGTTGTTATCACAGTCCCAGCCAAAATTGAAGGCATGCCGGACTGTTTCGACAAAATCCCCCTGCCCATAAAGCAGGGCCGCAATCGTGGAGGCGCCATTGACCTGCACTCCATTCTTATCCCGCATGTCGTGTCCGCCATATCGACAGTAGTTCTGCTGGATGAGCTTTCGAGTGGCCTGCCAATCTTCGGGATTCTGCCGATGCCAGCGGCGGACATCAGCTACGATTCGGCGCATTTCGCTCTTAGAGTCTACGGCCGCAACGCCCGCGTCCAGGATCTCCTCCATGTTGCCGGTTAGAAACGCGCTCGCGACCATAGCTGCAAAGAGCTGAGTGGATTGAGCTGGCTCCAGGTCAATCCCCACCCGCGTGTAATGGACACCCATGCGCGCAGCAGTCTGAGGCATTCCGGGAGAGATCAAACCCCAGGTTTCGCTCAGAAACTGACCTGAGAGATTGAAGTCAGCCCAAGGGTTGAACTGAATGTGCCCGGTCAAGGGCGGTTCAATCCCCAGGTCCATCAACTGCCTCACGTACAGGTTAGAGCACCAGATGGCTCTGTTGATATGCTTGCTCCATAACTGCGCAATCCGCTGAGGCGAGAGCATAAGCGTATTGCTGCGTTGCATCTCCACCACGTAGACCCATTCGATATCAGTGTCATCGTCGGTCCAGGCACCTTCCGGCAGTACCGGAGTGTAGTGCTCGACATTCCCAGGCTCGGAGATATATTTCATCTCATGGGGGAGCCCATTCAGGTCCCCCAATAGTTGGCCTAGTAATCCTCCGCGGACCTTGTCCTCTAATTCCTCTGCCGATAACATGATTCCTTTTTCGGAGACCGTTGCAGCCGGTACAGGCAGGGACCAATAAGCTTGAGCGAAAACGAAGAGAAGCAGGGTTCGATACTTCATGGGACTCCACCATCATTCCTGGTCATACAATTCAACAGAAAGAATGAGCAAATGTCGCCCGGATGGGTGAAAGCTGAGCAGGTTCTCGGACTTGATTCATCCCGGAGCGCTACAATTGAAGCCGCGAAAGCACGGACATCCCTGGACTGAATCGCAACCATAGTCGGGGGGCATCACTCCTGGTTTGCTACTCTTTCACTTCAAATGTTCCTTTCAGCCGTATATCTTCCGACGAACTCCCCACCATGACCTCGAAGGCGCCAGGTTCGACTACCCAGTTCATGTGCGGGTCGAGAAGGCAGAGGTCCTCCGGGCCCAAGGTAAAGCTCACGCTCTTTTTTTCCCCGGGGTTCAGAGCGACCTTCTGAAATCCTCGTAACTGCTTGACCGGGGTTGCCACTGTGCTCACCACGTCATGAACATAGAGCTGGACCACCTCTTCGCCCGAACGATCTCCCACGTTCCTGAGGTCCAAGCTGACACTGATGGTTCCGCCGCGATGATTAGCCTGCGGATCAATCTTGAGGTTGCTATATTCGTACTTCGTATAACTGAGTCCATACCCGAAATCGTAAAGAGGCGCAGCACTCATGTCCACGTAGCGTGAGCCCCAACCCTGTTTGACCCAGTAGGCCTTGGAAGGTTTGTAGTTGTAGTAGACCGGAAGCTGCCCGACGTGGCGCGGAATCGTAATGGAGAGCCGACCGCTGGGGTTGTAATCGCCGAAGAGTATATCAGCCACAGCCTCTCCGCCCCGCTCGCCCGGTTGCCAGGCCTCGATAAGGGCTGGCACGTGCTCCGCCACCCAGCGGACGGAGAGTGGGCGGCCATTGACGAGCACCACAACCGTAGGCGTCCCGGTCTCATACACCGCCTTGATCAGGTCCTCCTGAACGCCTGTTAAGTCGAGGCTGGCGACATCAAATCCCTCTCCATCCGTAGACTTGCCACCGGTTTCCTCGTCGGAACTGTTGCTCAGCCTTTCACCAACCACTACCACGGCCATCTCAGCCTGTCTGGCAGCCTTGACGGCTTCGGCGAATCCACCCTTATCAGTGCTCAAAACGTCGCATCCCTTGACATGAGTGACCTTCGTTCCTGGGGAGACTTTTTCCTTGACCCCTTCCAGGACAGTCACAATGTGCTGCAGAACTCTGTTGGCCGTGTAGTCCCCCAATTGATTCCTGGGAGTGTCCGCGTTGGGCCCAATTACAGCAATGGATTTCAGGTTCTTCTTAAGAGGCAAGAGGCTCTTCTCGTTCTTCAACAGAACAATTCCTTCGTGAGCTACCCGCAGCGCCAGGTCCTGGTGTTCTTTGGCATGAATTGTTCTTATGGCGCGCTCCGGATCGGCTAATCGATTCTCAAACAAACCCAAGCGGAACTTCTGCCATAGAACGCGTCGGACCGCGCGGTCGATGGTTTCCATGGAGACTCGCCCTTCCTCGACATTCTCGATGAGCGGTTTCATGTAAGCGGGCTCGTAGGTGATGTTAAGGTCGACGCCCGCTTTCAACGATAACGCACCGGCTTCCTTCTGAGTAGCTACAATATTCTCGTACAGCAGAGTATTGAAACCCTCCCCCTCGCTCAGAACCAGGCCCTTGAAACCCAATTCCTGGCGGAGAATTCTGGTTAAGATCTTCTCTGAACCATGGGTCGGTACATCATCGATCTCCGGATACGTGGCCATCACCCCAAGGGCCCCGGCTTTCTTGATGCCGGCTACCCAGGGAGGAAGAAAGTATTGTCTGAGGGCCCTCTCGGAGATCTCCATGGAACCGCGCTCAAAGCCGCTGGTAGGCTGGCTCTGGCCGGGATAATGGCAAAGGCCTGCCACCACTTTGTCAATGGCCGACACTCCGTCGCCCTGACAGCCACGCACAATCGATTCCGCAATTCGTGAGCACAAGTAGGGATCCTCGCTAAATCCTTCTGCATTTCTACCCAGCCGAGGGTCTCGATTGGGTTCGACCACCAAAGTGAATAACTGGTGAATCCCAACCGATCTGGCTTCTCTGGCAGCGACCTCATAAATCTGCCTGACCAGATCCGTGTTCCAGGTACTGCCGATCGCCAGGCCCTCCGGAAAGATGGTGGCGCCTGAGAACATGGCTCCATGCGTGCCTTCCTCGGACTCCAGAAGCGGGATCTTCAGGCGTGTTTTCTTTAGTGCAATTTCCTGGAGTTGGTTGAAGTATTCAGCCTGCTGGCGGGCACTCTCCTGCAAAATCGTATTGGCCAGGGTAAAGAATCCGCCTCCGGGACCGATCTCGTCTGTGTAGCTCCCTTCCACAAACTTCTTGCAGGCTTCGAGTTTGGTCGGGATGTCCCGGCCCAACTGGTCGACATAGACACAGGGCATATTCAGTTGGCCCACTTTTTCCTTGAGCGTCATCCTGCC
>DATKMG010000216.1:0-12136 GCA_035541995.1 Terriglobia bacterium | reverse complement strand
GCGGCCCTGGGCATGGTAGAGCGCTGCCAGGTTGTTCTGGCTGGTGGCGAGATGAGCGTCTTCCGAGTCGAACTTCTGGGCCTCGGCAAGTGCAGACAACAATGCCTTCTCGGCTTCGGCGAATTGTCCCTTCTCGCTGAGCGCGTTTCCTTGTTCGGTCAGCCTTCGCCATTCTGTGTCTTGACTGAGACCTTCACTGGGAATCCCTGCCAGAAACAAGATCGACACCAAGTTCGCCAACACAATCCAGGTTTTCCCGAGATTCATGGCTCCCCCCTTTTCAATCTCTCCCAAAAGCGTCTTTTCAAAATGACAGGCGCCGTGTGACTCGTGTCGCCCAAGCGGGGACGAACCAACGCCACTGGAGGTTGTCTATCCCTTTCAGGGAACGCGCAGATCATGGGGCGTCTGATTCCCAGGGTAGTCCGCCAAGGCGGACAACCTGGGCTGGAAAATGCATCCCCTTCGGGGAACCGAGTGTTTCGGGGTGGCGCAGACAAGTCGTTCTTGGGCATGTTTGCGACATGGTTCGCAGACGCCGCAGGATACTCGATGCCTACGCTACCCACGGCCATCACTCACTCGTGGACGATTAGATTTGGAACTCGGACGAAACCTCGTCCTCCTTAGTTTTGGTGCGACAATATTCAAACGGGAGGGTGTGAAAGAGACCTGTTGATCCGCGGGGCATTCTCCGCTATCAAAAAGCGGGAAATCAATGCATAGGAGGTCATTTTTTTGTCAAGAAAAGGTCTCTCTGCAACATACTGGAAGATAAAAAGATGGGGGGAGATATAAAGAGCCTGTAACGGTTAATTGACTGCCGCACAAGGCTCTCTTTTTTTCAATCACCCTGAGTTCTTGTGTTTCAGAGTAAAATCGAGGTAGGATTAACGTGGTTTAGGCCGATTTCTTCCTTTCTGTCTTCCTCTTTCGATTCGCCGCAAATTCAAGAGGGGGCGTCCATGGCACCAATGGGTCGTCCCGGGTTGATCCGTTTCGGGGTGTTTGAAGTTGACCTTGGCTCTAGGGAGCTTTTCAAGAGCGGGCACAAGGTTCGGCTCGAAGCGCAACCCTTCCGGGTTCTTTCCATCCTCCTTGAAAAGCCGGGACAATTAGTCACTCGTAAGGAACTGCAACAACGTCTCTGGCCCCAGGACACGTTCATCGACTTCAGTCACAGCCTCAATGTCGATATCCAGAAGCTTCGTCAGGCTTTGGGAGATTCGACTCAGAGCCCCAGGTTCATCGAGACTCTGCCGCAGAAGGGGTATCGGTTCATGTACCCGGTTGAGATGGTTGGACAAAAGGTCGCCAAGGCGCCCCCGACCTGGACTCGAGGCTTGCGGGATCTCGTAGGAAAGAGACAGCTCGTCACCCATCGAGCAGACGAGTCAGAATCCGGCGTTGTCCTGGATGGCGAAGATCCCTCCCTTTGGCCGCAGGGAGAGGATAATGATTCAACACATGAAGTCGCTCTCAGGCAAAAGGCAAAAGAGGAATATTCCGTCAGTCCTCGAAGCGCGCATGTCTGGAAAATCGTTGCCATAGGTGCGATTCTGATTGCCGTTGGCATCGGTCTAACTTGGTCTGTAGTGCGCCGTTTCTCAACTCCATCCCAAGCCGCACTTACCGCTGTCCCTCTCACTTCCTATCCTGGAATCGAGGAAGGACCTTCTTTTTCGCCGGATAGCAGACAGGTTGCTTTTTGTTGGAACGGTGAGAGGCAGGACAACTTCGATATTTATGTCAAGCTCATCGGGCTAGGTCCTCCAGTCCGTTTGACCAAAGATCCTGCCGCGGACATCAGCCCTGCCTGGTCGCCGGACGGGCGCTGGATCGCATTCTTTCGAAATAACGCAGGGCTCTTTCTGATTCCAGCCCTCGGTGGTCAAGAGCGCAAATTGGTTGAGATCAAACAAACAAATGGATACTCCCTTGGGGCGTGTCTTTCTTGGTTTCCCGATAGCAGATGGATTGTTGCCTGGGATGAGAGCGCTGGGAGGAAGCAGGCTGGTCTATATGCGTTTTCGGTCGACTCCGGTGAACGGCGGCAGTTGACTTCGCTCCCTACTGATTTGAACGCCGACATCAACCCGTCTGTCTCCCCAGATGGACATTCTCTCGTTTTCAGCCGACACATGGGCACAGGTCTCGCGGAACTCTACCTTGTTTCTATTTCGCATGACCTTAAGCCGATTGGTGAGCCGCAAAGGCTTACCTTTGAAAAGCGCTGGACAACCAGCCCTGTCTGGACCCCCGATGGGCGCGAAATTGTCTTCTCCAGCGGCGAGGGGATGGGCGGTCGGGGATTATGGAAGATAGCGGTTCCTGGTAGGGGCGGCGGCCTGGGGATACCAGAGAGACTTCCTGTTGTGGGTGAAGACAATTATGCGGTGACCATTTCTCGTCAAGGGTCGCGACTTATTTATTCACGGGAGATCAACGATATCAACATCTGGCGCGTAGAAGTCCCTAGTCCTCAGAACCCGAATAAAGCGGGCCTTGACGGGAAGGCGACAGCAGTTCCATTCATTGTCTCGACCCGTAATGAGTTTCTCCCCCAGTTCTCTCCCGATGGAAAGAGAATAGCGTTTGTGTCTGACCGCTCGGGTAGCCCTGAGATCTGGGTATGTAGTAACGAGGGCTCCAACCCTACCCAGTTGACTTCCTTTGGCGGTCCATTTGTCGCTGCGCCTCGTTGGTCTCCCGATGGGAAGCAGATTGTGTTTGCTTGTCGTCCTGGCGCGAATGTAGACATTTACGTTCTTGAATCCGGTGGGGGTGCACCGAGGCGGTTGACAGACCATCCGGCATATGACCTGGCTCCGAGTTTTTCAAGAGACGGGCGCTGGATTTATTTTGCCTCCAACCGAACCGGGCCAATGCAGATCTGGAAAATGCCCGCCACCGGTGGAGCTGCTACTGTGGTCAGCGGGGCTTACGGGAATGTCCCGGTTGAGTCACCGGATGGGCATTATCTCTACTATTTCGGTTTTGATAAAACTCTTAATCGAATCTCTGTGGAAGGAGGTGAGCCAGTTCAGGTTCTTCACTATCTGAGCGCAGATTACGACTGGGCAGTCAACAATAAAGGTATCTACTTCATCGCGGACGAGGATTCTGCTTTGTCTGTTTCGCTTCGATTTCTCAACTTTGGGAGTGAAAAGATAACCAGGATTATCCCTATCACAAAGAGGCACTACCCGGGCTTGGCGCTCTCACCGGATGGTCGCTCGGTCTTGTGGGCACAGTATGACCAGACCAACAGTGACCTGATGCTGGTGGAGAACTCTGAGTGAGCAATCAGTCACGATTGACAAGTGTCGATTGACAGGCGAAGCAGTCAGCTTTTAGTTGTCAGCGGCTGACGGAAGGGTGAGTGGACGTGCAAATGTCAGCGAAGACGGAGACTGTCAGTGCAGTCCTAGTTCCACAATCGATCATGCCTCATCCCAACTTGAGCGAAGAGATGAATCACAAAATTGTGCGTCGGAGATCGAAGGTTGAATTCTCCTCCACCAATGGGATAGTCTTCAATTTGTGAAGACCGAGCAGGAACTCTAAGTACCGCGAGTTGTCTACGGATTTGAAGGAAGTCTCCACGACCGTTACAAGCTCACCATGGTCCATGAAAACGCTGGAGGGCCTAGTGTCCGGTCGTCGTCTCCCACGAGGCCGAAGAGGCGGACAAGAACCTTCGGCCTCGTGGAACCCGGCCCTCCAAAAGTGGATTCTCAAGAGGGCCATTTATGCCCCTTCCCGGTTGTGCAAAATGGCACTCCATCAACATATTGTAGTGCCTGCCATTTTGCACAACCAGCAATTGCGTCCAAATTGAATGTCCCACAGGCGATTTGGCGTAATTGGGAGAGGCGCCACGCAATATGAAGAAGTCAATGTGGGAGGCGGAGCGTGTGACCGCTATCACCCGACGGGGCGACCTCATCGGCTAAAAGATGATCGCCGCTCGGAGATCGGCTCCCACATTAAAAAGGTATTTTCATGAGAGCAGTGGATCCCAAGCTGGTTAACCAAGGAGGCCTAGTGAAAAAGATTGCTCTTGCTTTTGTATTTTTAGTTATTGTTTGTTTACCTGGTTTGCTCGCCCAACAGTCCGGTACTGGCCAACCCAAGATCCCCGTGCTGATCATAACCGGGCAGAATGGACATGATTGGCGGGCGACGACTCCGCTCTTGCGCAAGATCCTGGAGGACACCGGCCGGTTTGAGGTTCGCGTTGATGAAGAGTTTCGTGGGGCGGGTCCTGAGACCCTGGCCCCTTATGATCTTGTGGTCCTCAATTATTTTGAGCGGCGCAAGCCGGAACTTCGATGGGGAGAGAGGGCAGATAATGCCCTCCTGGAATTCGTGCGATCAGGCAAGGGGTTGGTCGTTTACCATTTCTCCCTCGCTGCCTTTGAGGGGTGGCCGGAATATGAAAAGCTCTGCGGCGGCAACTGGCGGCCTGATCACGGCCATCATTCCGCTCGACACAGTTTTACGGTCAAGCTTCGGGATGAGCAACATCCAGTCACTCGCGGTTTGAAAGAATTGCTTCCCCAACCCAACGACGAACTCTATGCAAATCTAAAATGGCAACCCGCCGGGAGCTTTCACCTTCTGGCCACAGCATGGGACGACCATTCCTTATACCACGGGGATGCCCACCAGCCCATACCGGGTGCCGGTCTCGACCAGCCCATGCTTTGGACAGTTCAATATGGGAAAGGGCGGGTTTTCGTGACCGCGCTGGGGCATGACGCGGAGACTGTCCAAACTCCCACGTTTGTCACCACGTTTACCCGCGGAGCCGAATGGGCTGCCACGGGAGTAGTGACGCTGCCAGTTCCCGCTGAATTGGCAAAGTAACCCGGCCGCTGTCAGGAACCAACCGCAGAGACGCGGAGACGCAGAGGAGAACTGCGGAGACCCCGGGTCTTTACGTCTCCGTTTCTATACCACATGACGGGAGCTACTTGGACTCTTGGAAAAAAGCTCCGTCGAGAGATTCGCGTGCTGGGCGAAGGGGCTGAAAAGCGCCATTGGCTTGGATCTCATGGCTTCAGACGCCGAAATCCAGATTCTGAAATTGGTCTCATCCATGCACTGTGCTCAGAAGAGTGAAAGTGCTTTGATGGCCATGCTCAGCCCCGCTGTTCCCAGGATGAGACTTCCATACCACAAATACTTGCGCCTGGTCAGGACAGCAATTGCGCCGATGGCTGTGGCGACTTGGAATAACGTCACAGCAAATGCAAAGTACTCGTGAATGTGAATCGCGTGGTGGCTTTCCTCACTCGCCTTCTCCGCGACCTCGCGGATTTTCTCCTGCTCTTGTTTGTAGCGCTCCCGGTCAGCGGGATTCTGGGCTAGCATCCCCTTGATGCCTTTCGCCTGATAATAGTTCCACTGGTCCGACGCTTCGACTTTGAAGAGAATGGACTGATCTGCCTCATGCGTGGAAAACAAGTTGCTCACCGCTGCCAAGACGGCTAGCAGGGCAGTCGTCAAGGCCACTTTTTCCGCCCAGGTAATGGCGTGGGCCTTCTCGTGAATCATTTCATTCAGCTTCTCGGTATCGACTTCTTGTTCTTCCATAATCGTGTCACCGCCATCAAAGTAAGTTCAGCCAAAGGCACGAAGCAACTATTTCGTGACTCGGCTCCTTCGAGCCCCCTCACCCTCGCCCTCTCCCCCAACACCTTTCCTGTGTTGGGGGAGAGGGTAGACATTTGTGGGAAAGCCGACCCAGGGCGGCCGCCGCGGGGACGGCGGTCCCGAGCTCCTGCCGCTGCTGGCGCCCTGGGCTAAGGTCCTTCGCCGGTGGGGCTCTCGAAGGAGGAAGCGGCCTCCTGCCGCTTCATAAATGTCCAAACTCCATTTGACTGAGGAACTGTGCATAAATCTAATGGCAGGGAAGTCCTTCCTCGCGTCCGCAATCGGAAACCCAAGCTGGACGCGGAGCATCTCGCATTGGTGTCAACTTAAGCCCAGGTGCCCCTCCGGGGACCGGCACATGGCTTAGGTTGAAACCAATGAGCAGCATGTCCCTATCGGGGCTTCTCTGCACAGCCGCAGAATTATTCCCCAGCATCTGACGCACTGCAATGATAACCGCAAAACGTTAGAGGAAGATCTTTTAAGCCGGTTGAAATAAAAGCCGATAAAGAAAGTAACCTGGACGGCACAACGCTTCTTTCCCGATTCGCGGAGACCTGCCGTTCATGTTAATCAAACCTTATATAATACCGAACAGGTCAGAGGGGGAACAAGGATGGCTCTCGAATTGACCCACAAAGAGATGGAACTGATGTTCAGCATATTGCACAATGTCGATGAGTTTCTGGCCAAGCAGTTGCGCGAAGAAGCCCAAAGAGAGTCGGATGAGAAGCAGTGTCGGCTGCGGAAACTGGTGGCGGCTAACCTGAGAGTGAAACTCAATAATGAGCTGAAAATCCATTGAGCAGGCCCTCTCTGCGCCAGAAGCCGATTTTTTTGTCAGTTTGGCCCGAGCGCAATTAAGAAGCCAATTCAACCAAGGTCATCGGCCCTCATCTCAACTGGAGATCGGTCAAACAGCCAGGATATCCATCCTTTGTAGTTGTCCCTCCGATTGGTCGGTTTTCTCAATTACATCTCCCTGGCAGGATGACAGTTTCCTCAGCGAGCAGCCCAAGCTCTACTACTATTAAGAGTCACAGAATATGGTGACAACTCTTTGTCCCGAAGGGACAATGGAAAGTAGCCAGCGGTGACGCGAGAGGCGTGTGACCCCTGGATTATAATCCTCCCGAATAACACCACCCCAGCAGGGGTGGAGGAGAGGCATGTCACTACATTCTTCAAGTATCAGTCGTGCGGGTCTTGCTCCGGACTCCTTTTCCGTTGACTTTGAAGAGAGCAGAAATATACTTACCGGTAAATAGAAAGGGGCAACGATTTCGTTGCCCGATTGGTGGTTCATCGATGGGCAGACCGAAGAATTCCCCCGCTATATCTGATAATTCGGCACGATTGCGGGTCTTGGCGGCAGCCACCGAGTTATTTACCCGGCGCGGTTATGCAGCCGCTACTGTTCGCGAGATCGTCGGGGCAGCCGGAGTCACGAAGCCTATCCTCTATTATTATTTTGGCAACAAGGCAGGAGTGTACTTGGAAATCCTCAAGGCCGGCTTTCGCGATTTCGAAAAGCTACTCGAAGACTGCCAGCATCATCAGGGAAGTGCTAAGGAGCGAATTCTTCATCTGGCAGATGAAACCCATAGACTGTGGTGCTCCCACCTCGGGGCTGCCCGCCTGATGCAGTCCATCTATTATGGCCCTCCTCAAGGAGCCCCTTTTTTTGATTTCGACGTTTACCACGAAAAGTTCTATGAAAGCGTCAAGCAACTCGTGAAGGTGGGGATCAAAGGAGGCGAATTCCGGGCAGGAGATCCGGAATACATGACATGGGCGGTCATTGCTGTAATCAGTCTGGCCAACGAAATGAAATTGGCTCATCCTGAAAATGGCCTTGGTCATCAGGGACTGAACGCGGTACTCAAGCTGATTTTCACGGGGATTTCCTTTACGAAAGCTCAGGCAAAAGGTAAGAAACCATGAGACAGAGGACACACTCCATAGTTCTACTTGTCTTTCTGGTTGGGATGGCACAAGGGTGCCGGTTCACTAAGGGTAAGCAAAGTGACCAGGCGTCTTCTTCAGGCCCACCCAAAGTTGCTGTCGATGTGACGTCTGTGTCCAGGGGAGAATTTGCCGACGCACTCGAGGTTGTCGGATCGCTCTCGCCCAAGTACGAGGCCCATGTCAAATCAGAATACCAGGGCATCATTGAGCGGATATATGTAACCGAGTGGGTGCGGGTCAAGAAGGGCGACCCGCTAGCCAAACTGGACACTCGGGAAGTGGAAGTGGCATTGCAGCGAGCCAAGGCTCAATTGGAAGCCACACGCGCCCTCTCTCTAAAAGCGCAGGTGGCAGCCAATCGTGCCAAGCGCGAATTGGAGCGACTTTCTAAGCTGAAGGACGTCGGGCTGGTGACTCAGCAGAACCTGGATGATGCTCATACCGCGGAGGAAGCCGCTGAGGCAGAGATCACTGCAGTAACGGCTCAAATCAAGGCAAGCGAGGAAGATGTCCGGCAAATGGAGACTCGCCTCTCCAAGGCGGTCCTGCGCTCCCCCATGGATGGGGTGGTTGCCGAACGTCGACCCAGCGAGGGTGACCTGGTCGGCGACCCGACATCCTCGGCCGCCAGCTTCAGAATTGTCGATAACCGCATCCTGAATCTGACGCTGGATGTTCCATCGACTAAGTTGGCCTACATCAAAGTGGGGCAGACTCTGACTTTTTCCACGGAAGCGATCCCAGGCCGGGAGTTTTCTGGGAGGATCAGTTTCATTAATCCGTCTGCCGACGCCACCTCGCGCTCGGTCCGTATCATTGCTGAAGTAAACAATGAAAGGGAGGAGCTGCGGTCCGGTCTATATGCCAAGGCCCGGATTAATACAGGTCAAATGGTACGGGGTCTGCAGATTCCGCGAAATGCTTTGCTGACCTGGGACACGGTTGCCGGCCGAGGCGAAATACTTGTGGTGGAAGGAGAGCTGGCGCGTCGGCGGACAATCCAACTGGGAAGAGTCGAACAAGACCGGGTTGAAGTAGTGAATGGTTTGAACGAAGGTCAGCAAGTCGTGACTCGCGGCGCCTTCAATGTGCACGATGGAGATCGGGTTCAGGTCACCCGGCCGAACGGAGCATAGGGATGTTTCTCTCGGACCTATCGATAAAGAGACCGGTTTTTGCCGCCGTCATGATGCTGGCTTTAGTGACTCTGGGGCTTTTTTCTTACCGCCGGCTGGCAATTGATTTGTTCCCGGATGTCGAAATCCCTGTTCTCTCGATCATAACCGTATATCCTGGCGCCTCCCCTGAAACCATTGAGCGGGAAGTCACCAAGCGGATTGAAGAAGCGGTTAATCCCATCCCAGGGGTCAGGCATTTAATCTCCAGCTCCCGCGAGGGAGTTTCCACCGTGATGGTGGAATTTCAGCTGGAGATCAAAATCAACGAAGCTTCTCAGGAAGCTCGGGCCAAGATCAACGCCATCCGCGGTGACCTGCCCCAGGGGATCGAAGACCCCATCATCCAGAAACTGGATTTCTCGGCTCTTCCTATCGTTTCGCTGGCCGTTCGATCCTCGACCCAATCGGCTCGCGATTTGACGACCTTGGCCGACCGCAAGATTAAGCGTCGCCTGGAGACAATCCCTGGCGTAGGCAGAATAGATCTGGTGGGCCAATCCAAACGGGAAGTGCGGGTCAATATCGACCCGGAGCGCCTCAATGCTCTGGGAATGGGTGTGGACGAAGTGATCGCCGGGTTACGTTCCGAGAATGTCAATACTCCATTGGGCCGGCTCACGGGCCCGAAGACGGAGATTCCATTGCGGGTTTCAGGCAAGCCGGAACAAGTCGCACAGTTTGGGTCCATGGTGATCGCCCAGCGCGTGGGACGACCCATCACGCTAGGAGAAGTTGCGGGGATTGAAGACGGTGAGGAAGAACAGCGATCGTTGGCATTTATCAATGGTGTTCCTGCCGTGGCGATGGACATCCTGAAGCAGTCCGGCGCCAATGTTGTCGGAACAGTAGATTTGATAAAGAAGGAAATCCACAAACTCCAGCTAGAAGTGCCATCGGGGACGATCGTCGAAGTCGTGCAGGACGGTTCGTTGTATATTCGTGAGTCAGTACACGACGTTCAGGAGACGATCATCATTGGTGGCTTCTTGACCATATTGATCGTGTTTTGCTTCCTCAATTCCTGGCGTTCTACTGTCATCACTGGCCTGACCCTGCCCATCTCAGTGATTTCATCCTTCATTGTGATGTACTTTATGGGGATGACGCTGAACGTCATGACCTTGATGGCCTTGTCACTGGCCATCGGCCTGTTGATTGACGACGCCATCGTGGTGCGCGAAAACATCGTCCGCCACCTGGAATCCGGAGAAGATCATTTTGACGCGGCCCGGCACGGAACCAGTGAGATCGGGCTGGCAGTGCTGGCGACTACGTTTTCCATTGTAGCCGTGTTTGTTCCAGTCGCTTTTATGAAGGGAATTGTAGGAAGGTTCTTCTTTCAATTTGGCATTACGGTAACCTTTGCGGTATTAGTTTCGCTCTTTGTCTCCTTTACACTGGACCCCATGCTCTCCTCGCGCTGGTTCGACCCGGACATTGAAGGCAAAGGCCGGCGCAGGTGGTTGAATCGCTTGCTGGACCGGTTTAATGATTGGTTTGACCGGACTGCGGACGGCTACAAACAGGTAATTGGTTGGGCTCTGGATCACCGCTGGGTAGTGGTTGCCTTAGCGACATTTGCCTTTATAGTAGGCCTCGGGTTTTTCTTTTCCCTGGAAACTGCCTTTTTTCCCGATGAAGACCAGGGGGAATTCCAAATCAACTTCAAGACCGCGCCGGATGCCTCTATCGAAGAGAGCCGGGGCCGGGTCTTGGCCGTCCTGGCCGTCTTAAAGGAACTCCCTGAGATCGATCATACTTATTCGACCATTGGTGCAGGGGAGACCGGAACGGTTCGAGACTGTCGCATCTACATTAAGCTGACCGACCGAAAGACACGAAAGCGGCATCAGGAAGAAATCCGGCCTGACGTACGCCGCCGCCTGAAGCAGATCCCGGGGATCCTGGCTTCCGTGGAAATAGGGTCCAGCAGTTTCCAGCAGAAGCCCGTGCAGGTGAATGTCCGAGGCGATGAAATCGCCGAATTGAAGAAGTATGCCGCCCAATTGAGACGCGGGGTCGAGGCACAGTCCGGGATAGTAGACCTGGAAGTTTCCCTGGAACATGACGTCCCTGAGTACCGATTGATAGTGGACCGGAAGCGCGCCGTAGATGCCGGATTGATGACCACGGACGTAGTACGAACTATCGGGGCCCTGGTTGGTGGACAAGCTGTTTCCACATTTGAGGACGAGACGGGAGAAGCGATCAACGTTCGTGTCCGTTTGCCCCAGCAACTGCGAGAGGATCTGGGGCAGGTTAGGGACCTGCGACTTTCGATTCACAAACCCGATGGAGAAATCGGATTGATCCCGCTGGGTGACCTGGTCCGATATCAGTCCAGCACCACGCCCTCGGAAATCAACCGCCAAGCCATGACCCGGGAGGTGATTCTCACCGCTAATCTGGAACACTTGCCACTGGGGACTGCGGCTCAGAAGATTGAGCAAGTGGCTTCAAAAATATCGATGGCCCCCGGTTATTCCGTTGTGATGTCAGGTGATACGGAAGAAATGGTGAGGTCTTTCGGTTACATGGCGGAAGCCCTGTTGTTAGCCGTAATCTTTGTCTACCTGATCCTGGCGGCACAGTTTGAATCCTTCGTGGATCCACTCGCGATCATGCTATCGCTACCGTTGTCTGTGGTGGGCATGGCTGGAATGTTATTCCTGACCGGCGACACCATCAACATCATGTCGCTGATTGGCTTGATCATGTTGATGGGACTGGTAACTAAAAACGCCATTCTACTCATTGACTTTGCCAAGGTGCTGATTTCCCGGGGATTGACCCGCCGTGAAGCCTTGATCAAAGCAGGACGAACGCGGCTCCGTCCAATCATGATGACGACTATGGCCATGATTTTCGGCATGCTGCCGCTTGCGCTGGGAATTGGCGCCGGGGCTGAGAGCCGGGCGCCCATGGCCCGGGCTGTGGTGGGTGGCCTCATCACTTCAACCCTTTTGACGTTGCTTGTGGTTCCGGTGGTCTATACCGTTTTGAATGACATTGTCGAGAGAATCCGGAAAGGGCAGCTCAGGGAGGCGGCAGTGGAAATCCCGGCAGGAGGTGTGGCTCGGTGAGGGCAGATAACAGATGGGTCCCCAGTTTTCCCCGGTATGCGTCTAATCTCTGTCGAATCTTCCTTCTGGCTTCATCCATATCGTTTGTATTTCTGCCCAAGCACGTGCTCGGAGAAACTGTCCCCCCTCGGGTTCTCACCTTGCAGCAGGCCTTAGATATTGCTGTGGAGAAAAACCGCGACATATTGAAGGCCAAAGAATACAGAAACTACGTCATGGGAAAATATAAAGAGGAACGAGCTGCTG
>DATKMG010000215.1:0-3375 GCA_035541995.1 Terriglobia bacterium | reverse complement strand
GTTCAAATGAGCGCAGGTTGTGCAGCCCCGTTAGATCGTCTGTCATTGCGAGCACGTGCAGCTTCTGCGCATCATTCACGAGTTTCGCAGTGACGACCCCAACCGCCAGGAACAACGCGATCTGAACAATATCGGATTCCTGGTATTGATGGGTAAGTAGTGAAAGGTTGGCGAAATGGTAAAGGACAACTGCGGCCAGTGCCGTCGTCAGACCGCCGCGCTTGCCGAAATGGTAAGCCGCGAGGATAATCGGCAAATAGCACAGATGCTGCACTGGCGCCATGCCGGTGCTGCGATCAAGCGCAAAGATTGCCAAACACCCTACGACGATAATCGGCAACGCCCATAAACGGGACGACTGCGGGCGGGTGGGGGTTTGACTGGAACTTCCAATGCTGCTGCTCGTCAGTCGACCGGTTTCAGGTTTATTCGCCCCGTGATACGAGGTACCGCAGGATAAGCACACCTTCCGGGATCGAAATCTCATTCTAACTGGAAAGTCACATAGTACAGTCTTGCCTCCCGTTCCACCTGCAGAACCACGTAACTGCCGGGTTTCAGGTGATCCAAGGCAGAATTAAGCGACTCGAGGTCTTTGATGGCTACTCCATTCAGGGCATGAATGATGTCCCCTGTGACCAGGGAGTTTTCAGCCTCCCCCGCCGTGGCCACCTTGGCTACCACGACGACTCCGGAGTCCTGCCGAGTTTCGGGAAGAAGCGGAAGGACCTCGGCATTGACGTTGAGGCCCACTATCCCCAGCTTTCGCACCAGGTTGTTTTCGGGGTCCGCCATATCAAACAGACGATCTACACCTTGATGCTGTTCGATGACCTTGACGTCGAAGGACAACTTCTCAGTTCCGCGAAGAACCTCCAGCTTGACGTTCTCCCCGGGGTTGACCAGAAAGAAATTGATCCCAAAAAGAGGAAGATTGTCAACCTGCCTCCCGTTGACCGTCAGTATAATGTCCTGAACCTTGAGGCCCGCCTTATCGGCGGGAGATCCAGGGAGAACATCGCCGATAATGACCCCCCAATCTCTGGGAAGGCCGAGGCCGGCGGCCATCCCCAGCGAGATGGACTGAACGTGCATGCCGATGACTCCACGGTGCAGGTGTCCATATTGACGGAGTTGGGGATAGGCGAAGCTGACGATGGCGCTGGGAATAGCGAATCCCAAGGCTTCATTTCCTCCGGACTGGGAAAGGAGGAAGGTGTTGATCCCCACCAGTTCTCCATTCACGTTTACCAGCGGACCACCGCTATTGCCTGGATTGATGGCAGCATCGGTCTGAATAAAAACCAGTGGACTGTCGGGATCGAGCTGGCGAGCGACCGCACTTACCACCCCCATCGAAACGGAGTTCCGCAGTCCGCTGGGACTGCCGAAGGTGAAAACAACCTCACCGTGCTGAAGTCGTTCGTACTTTCCAATGGGCAATGCCGGCAATCCCTTGGCCTCCACCTTCAGCAACGCCAGATCCAATTCGTTGGAGACTCCAACTACGCGCGCATCAAGGGTGCGCCCCAGGGAGGTAGAACCTGAAAAAGGGGAAGCTGCCTCGTCCCCCGAGGAGGACAAAACCACCTGGACCTGGTGCTCGCCGCTGACGACATGCGCATTGGTTACGATATATCCATCGGAATCGATGATGGCTCCAGATCCGATGCCACGCTGCTTTCCAAGAACCATGCTCGCTTCGCCGTGACTTCTTTCGTCCAAGGGCCTGAATCCCGTGACCAGCACTTGTACCACACTGGGGGAAACCTTTTTTACGAGGGCTTCCACAGCATTATTGAACTGATTGAGGGCTTCCGGAGCCTGGGCCTTCAGGGCGGACTGTGCCTGCATCTCTCCTGCCAGCAGACCACACAAAAGGCTGATTACTAAGGGTCCAGGTCGCATACTCCCCAGTCGAAACAACAGTTCTTGAACTGGGTTCCACATGAAATTCCTCACGATCAGGTCTGAATCTTTTCTGTTATTCCTATCTTTCATCACCCACCTCTACAGCCTGTGATTTGTCCATTGTGTTCAATATCGTGTGATCGAGCGGACACAGCTGTTCCACTGGCCATCGTTGAGAAAGCTCAGGGGAATAGCCCTTTCCGAACTCGCTAACATCAAGGAATCCTCTGGGGCCTCCTTCATCTATCGCGAGAACAACTCGCGCTACATCGGCATCCAGTTTTCGATTCAAGGGCGCAATCTCGAAGGCCTCGTCAATGCCGGCCAGCTGCTGGATGCCAAGGCTCAGCTCTACATCATCGGTCCGCTCGCCGTTCTCCTGATCTTTCTGATCCTTTTCGCTCTATACGGCAACTTCAAATTCCCCGTCACCATCGCCCTCGGCGTCGTCATCACCGAACCGGTTGGGGCTTTGATTGCCCTGAAGCTCACCCACACGCCGCTCAGCGTCTCCAGCACCCTCGGACTCCTGGCTCTTCTGGGTGTGTCTGTCGAAACAGCAGTCATTCTTGTCAGTTGCATCAACAAGCTGCGCCTTGAGGGCAAAAATGTGCGCGAAGCCACATTGGAAGCCTCGCTCCTCCGCCTTCGTCCAATTATGATGACTGCTCTGGCCGCCTGTCTGGGGCTTCTCCCCGCCGCGCTGTCCACCGGCGTGGGCAGCGATACTCAGAAGCCATTTGCCATCGTGGTCGTCGCCCGGCTCCTCTCCCGGTTGCTGCTGGGTTTTTTTGTCAACCCAGTTCTCTACGAAATGGTCGCCCGAGAAGGTGACATTCTGCAGGTGTAGTGGTACCGGCTTTCGATTAAGGACAGGTGCAGGATCCCCTAGCGTGCTGGTGTGCGGTCCCTCAACTGGTTCTTGAGGGTTTGGATCTGCTGAGGAGAAATCGTGACCTCTCCTCCCAGGACGATAGCCAGCCGACCGGAACCTTCATCCTTATCCAGTTGGGACCGCAGAAGACCTGTTATGTTCTGCTGAAGGTCCGAGAGGTCAGCATCCAACTCCAGTTTGAGGATGTACTCGTCGTGGCCCCTTGAACCCACCGAAATGATCCTTGAAGCGGCAATCGTGATCGGCTGATTCTCGATATTCAACGAAATTCTCTGGGGCTCGTACTGCGGCCGGTTGCCTCCACCCCATCCTTGAGAATGCAGCCCCAAAGAAAAATCCAAAACAGCTGAGACTACGGCAGTGGCTCGAGATTGAAGAAGCCGCTGGTATGCCCGGTGATGTTGTAGACCCGGGAGACGGCAATCAATGGCCCGCCTGAGATCGAGAGGATTTCAATGGGTCCAAAGACGCTGCTGGCCCCCAGGTCCCCCAGGATATTGTCGCTGGCAAAATAGCCGCCCGCCGCAATCTGGATGGACCGCGTCGCCGTGATGTTGCCGTTGCCGCTG
>DATKMG010000214.1:0-5606 GCA_035541995.1 Terriglobia bacterium | reverse complement strand
GGGTCAATCTACCCGGCGGAGGAACTGAAATGCTTTCAAAACCCTGGCAGGAGAGAAGAACAAATTATGATTTTATCGTTGTGGGTTCTGGGTATGGCGGGGCCATCACAGCAGCTCGACTCACCACAGCGGCCTTGAATCCCAAACCGACTCTGTGCATTCTCGAACGCGGAAATGAATGGCCTATCGGGACCTTCCCGGATTCGCTGGAGGGAGTATTGCCTGCCGCGCGGAATGACCTAAACCCGCTGGGCCTCTATGAACTCCTAAACTACAGCGACATCTCCGTAATCAAGGGCTCGGGGCTGGGTGGAACATCGCTAATCAATGCCAACGTTGCTATCGTTCCAGAAAAGGAAATCTTTCAACAGGCTGGCTGGCCCAAGGCTCTCAACTATGACGCCTTGCAACCTTATTACGACCGGGCGCGGGCGACATTAGCCGCAACCCCTCACCCACGTGCGCTGGCCCTGGCCAAGGTCCAGGCCCTGGAAAAGCGCGCCCAGCAGTTGGGCTATCAAACAACGCCACTAAACCTGGCAGTCAATTTCTCCATTGATGGACCCAACCCATATGGAGTCAATCAGAAGCCCTGCACCGATTGTGGGGATTGCGTGACTGGTTGTAATGTAGGAGCCAAGAATACTCTCTATATGAATTACCTGCCCATGGCCCGGAATGCCGGCGCTGAGATCTATGTCCAAACCAGAGTGGAATGGATTGAGAAGTTGCCGGGGGGTGGTTGGAGGGTCCATGGTCAGCACCAGCAAGGTCTCGGGAGTGACCCCTTCACGATCGATGCCAGCCATGTGATCCTAGCGGCAGGTTCGCTGAATTCCACCGAGATTCTACTGCGCTCCGAAATGCACGGCTTGAGCGTCTCCCCAGAACTGGGCCGTGGTTTTGGAGGGAACGGAGACTTTTTTGGCCTTGCCTATAACGGAACCTACCAAACGGACGTTCTGGGCTATGGAACCAAGCATATCGTCCAGCTTGGCGACTCTCACCCCCCGGGGCCCTCGATTGTGGGCTTGATCCGATATGACCCAAACCTGCCGTTACAGCAAAGGATTTCCGTCGAAGATTTTTCTTTCCCCAGCGCCTATATACTCGGAGCCAAGATGGCTTTTGCGGCCCTTCACGGGGAGGATACTGACGTTGGTGATGAAGCCGCAAAACGGCAACGCATTTTTGCTGACTTCAATCCCCTGCGGCCTTATTTCCCTAATGGGGCTTTGAACCACACCATGCTATACCTGGTCATGGGGCAAGACGATGCACGGGGAACCATGGTGCTCGAAACCTCCGGGATCGAACCGGAAGGACGACTGAGGATTGACTGGGATGATGTTGGGCAGCAGATCGTATTTACTCGAATGAATGAGGAATTGCGCCGGCATGCGCGTGCGCTGGGAGCAAGTTTCATTTCTAATCCAACCTGGAATATCTTCCGGACCCGTCACTTGATCACCGCCCACCCCCTAGGCGGGTGCCCCATCGGGGAAGATTATCTCCATGGGGCGGTGGATGAATTCGGCCGGGTTTTTTCCGGGGATGGCAGTGTTCATGACGGGTTGTTTGTCTCGGACGGGGCACTAGTCCGCTCCGCTCTTGGTGTCAATCCCTTCCTCACGATCTCAGCTTTGGCGGAACGGATCGCCGAACGGAAGATCCGTCAACTCCAAGGAGACCCCTATCCTGAACCCGACAAGGCCGTCAGTTTTTCAGTTATTGATCCTATGGAGGTTATCAACCTTCACGATGCAGAGTTGGATCTGCTTTTCCAACGCTGTTCCTCGATGAGCATCGACGATCTCATTAACACCGGCCAACGCCGAATCGATATTGCCAATCGCCGCATATGTAACGATGCCTATTGGAAAGGCTTTCTCCCCAAGGGCTTCATTTTGGGAGACCTGGCGGCGAGCTTGTTCACGGGCTACAACAAGAAGTTCTGGCGGGAAGGAGAGAAGGTCTTAGGTGTCACGCTTTTTGTCGATAACCGTGTTCCGCTCAATCATATGCTTGAGGAGATTGTCCTTCAACAAAGGTCGAACGATTTGGATCCTGGACGCTACATTCTGGTCAAATACACCGATTCTGCGTTCGACCTCTTTTACGACATAGTGAAGATCGTCAACGAGGGGCTGATCCTTTTCCGCACGTATACCGGCGAATACCCGAACGGTCACCGGAGCTTCGACGGCGTGGGCGTTCGCAGCTATAGCTTCGACCAAATGACAGTGGAAGACCATCGTGACTTGTTTCAAAACGGAACCTTGCCTCAAAAGCAGGATCTGCAAGGCATCTGGCAATTGGACGTCATCGCCAATTCCAATCCCGCACGGCACATTGGATGGATTCAATTTGACCTCAAACCGGACGGCCGACTGGAGAGCCGATACCAGTTGCTGGGACTTCTGGAAGGGTTCTTTATCCCGCAGCCAATTAAACGGCACTTTCAATTGCCGGACTTCACAACTTTCGATGACGAAATCCGCAAGGTCGATGAGAAGTTGCTGGTTGGCAAGTTCATGACGCACCTGCCATCGGAAATCCTAGCCGTACTGGGCAGCCAGTCCATCGGCCTCTTTCAACCTGAACCTGGTTCTAATCAATTGGGTTTCTATTACATCCTCACTCCTGTGGATCAGAAGGCTCTGCCAACGAATGCACTGCTGCAACCTTTCTTAGATGCGCAATTGCCCGACGGTCTTGGGATGACTTTCGATGAGCAAATGGTGGGTTGGTTCTTCGAAGGAGTTTCCACTTCCGCTGAAGGGCGGACGGGCGATATCGGCATGGCGAACCTCATCCCGGCCTCGGGGGATCCGCAAGGCGGCGCAGCTTGCAGCTTTCAGGTGCGGATGACGATCCGGGATCTAAACGAATTCGTAGACGGTGCGGAACATGAAGCAGGAATGCAGGGAGCGATTACTTTTGGCCGACTCCAGGGAGATGATTCAGTCACCTGCACACTCGACTCCCAGAAGAGTTTGTTCAACTACCTGCGAGTCAACCCAGCAACTGGTGAGGCTGAAATGCGCTACCACCTTGTGTTTCAGACCAAGAGCAACCGCAATTTTGTCTTTGAAGGTCGCAAGTACATGCAGAAGGACGAGAGCAACGGCATCCGAGCCATTCAAGAGGTCCTCCAGGATTACACTACCCTGTTCTGCCATGTTTACGAACGCGGCGCAGACGCATCCCTCAAGGAGGTCGGCATTGCCTACTTGAAATTCCGGACCTTCGAAAACCTGGCAGCCATAGGCAGTTTGACGGAATTCCTCCGTTCTTTCAAAGTGACGGGCTCGAACGACCCGTTACTACAGTTGGCCGGACAAATGCGTTTCCTGGCCTTTACCGGCCAATTTGTCCAGAGGGAGTATGATCCCCTGGGTTGGTGAGTCTCTCGGTTCATGTAGGTTGGGATTGGGGGGGGGCTACAGGGAATTGTTGACCGGAAATGTCAAACCATTGTCAATTTCAAAGCCATCTTATTTCAATCTTCAGAATGGAGGACATTAGATGACAGACCAACTAAGGGCGGCAGCCGCGGCAATTGAGCCAACGGCGAGCCAAACGCTTGTAGAAGAATTCAAGGCGGGCTTGCGTGGGGAACTGCTTTTTCCTGTAAGTGCCGGTTACGAGGCTGCTTTGAAAATTCATAATGGGATGATCAACAATCGCCCTGCGATGGTCGCTCGCTGCGCCGGGGTGGCCGACGTCATTAACTGTGTCAATTTCGCGCGCACCACCGAAACCCTGGTCTCCATACGCGGGGGAGGCCACGGCGTGCCTGGTTTTGCCATCTGCGATGGCGGTCTCATGATTGACCTGTCTCGCCTGAAGGGAATACGTGTCGATCCGGACAAGCGGTCAGTTCGCGCGGAAGGGGGTGTCAACTGGGGGGAGTTTTACCACGAGACACAGGCTTTCGGTCTGGCCACGACCGGTGGAGTGGCCCGTCCAACCGGGATTGCTGGACTGACACTGGCTGGCGGCCACGGTTACCTGATGCGTAAATATGGATTGGCCTGTGACAATCTCCGATCAGTGGATATCGTCACCGCCGATGGTCGCTTCCTAACAGCCAGCGCCACCCAAAACCCCGACCTGTTTTGGGGGTTGCGCGGCGGTGGCGGGAACTTTGGCGTTGTAACCTCATTTGAATACCAGCTCCATCCCGTCGGGCCAGTGCTTGGAGGCCTTGTGTTTTATCCAATGAAGGAAGCCCAAGGCCTCCTCAAGTTCTACCACGAGTTCACTGGCTCGGCCCCTGATGAAGTGAGTCCCGTAGCTGTTCTCGCCACGTTGCCCGATGGGACCAAGGCTGTGGTGATCATACTCGGTTATTTCGGACCGCCCGATCAAGGTGAGCGCACCCTGCGGCCTCTCAGGACTTTTAGTACTCCTTTGTCAGACCAGGTGGGTCCAATGACCTACGTAGAACTACAGAGTATCGTAGAGAAGTTCAACCCTCCTGGATTGCGAAACTACTGGAAGACGTGTTTTCTTAAGGAACTGAGTGATGAGGCCATTAGCATCATGGTGGATCACTATGCGAGTGTTCCTTCTCCATACAGCCACGTTGTCGTCTATACCCTCGGAGGCGCCGTCAGCCGTGTGGGCAAGGAGGAGACCGCCGTTGCGCATCGCGATGCGCGGCAGGCTCTCGTTATGATCGGGATGTGGAGCGATTCAGCTGATGACGACAGGAATATCCGGTGGGTTCGAGAACTCTCTAACGCAATGGAACCCTATTCCTCGGGCGGATTCTATATCAACTACGAGGCGGCGGTGTCAGCCGAACAGGTGAGGGGCGCCTACGGGCCAGAAACATACGAGCGCCTGGTGGCGCTAAAAAACAAATACGATCCAACGAACTTCTTCCGGCTCAATCAGAACATCAAACCAACAGTGTGACCTGAGCCGTTGACTGGCTGAGACCGGGAGCCTCTGCAGGACAGGGCCTCTCGTGCACAATGGGTGATTTTGCTAAGGGTAGGTGCGGCAGTATTCATGAAAAACAGGAAGGGAAGATGAGTGAAATATCCAAAGCGTTTATTGAGGAGTGCCGTTCGCTCCTGACTACTGATTTCCTGCCTAAGATAGAGCGATGCCTGGAAAAGCTGACGGATGAGGCCGTCTGGTGGCGGCCCAATTCTGGATCGAATAGTATTGGCAATCTGTTGCTGCACCTTTCCGGCAACGTAAGACAATGGATAGTCTGCGGCATTACAGGGGCAGTCAGCCATCGAAACCGCCAGCAGGAGTTCGATGAGCGCTCGATCATTTCCCGAGCGGCCCTTTTAGCCACACTAAAGAATACGATCCAAGAGGCTGATGAGGTGCTGGCTCAACTGGATCCGGGATCTCTCCATGAGAAGCACCTGATACAAGGACGAGAGGTCACTCTGTTGCATGCGATTCTGCACGTTGTCGAGCACTTTTCCATGCATACGGGTCAGATAATCCTCTTAACGAAAATGGTTCATGCTGAAGACTTGAAGTTCTATGAAATGTCGGGAGATAAGCCAATCCCACGCTGGCATAGTGGTAAATCTAAGATCTGAGAGTACACGGCTCTTCTTGAATGAGCCTGG
>DATKMG010000213.1:0-12165 GCA_035541995.1 Terriglobia bacterium | reverse complement strand
GCGGCCTCGATGCCGGAAAAGAACATTACTGTCCTCGTCCAGGAAGGCCGAGGCAAAGGCGATGCGGTTCGTCTGGGTTTCTCGCATGCCAAAGGCGACGTCCTGATGATTCAAGATGCGGATGCCAGCGTGGCGCCGGAGGATCTCGTACACTTCTATGAAGCACTTGTCAGCGGACGTGGAGAGTTCATCAATGGCTGTCGCCTGGTGTACGCCATGGACCCAAAGGCCATGCGGTTTCTCAACCTGTTGGGAAACCGCTTTTTCGCATTGCTGCTAAGCGCGCTAATTGGCCAGCCCATCAAAGACAGCCTTTGCGGTACCAAAGTTCTCTGGCGGTCGAGGTATCAGGAGCTGGCGAGAGGTCGGGCCTATTTTGGGAAGCTTGATCCCTTCGGCGATTTCGACTTACTGTTTGGAGCAGCCAAGCTGAATCTGAAGATTGTCGAGATCCCTATCCGCTACAGACAGCGGACCTATGGAGCCACAAATATCAATCGCTTTGCGGATGGCTGGCTCCTCTTGCGAATGTGTGCCAAGGCCGCGGCAAAACTTTTCTTCATACCCGACTGATGAAGCTTGCCACCTTATTCCATCGGCCCATCCTTCCCCTTGCCGGCGAGCGTAGCAAAGAACAGGCAATGGGGCTGCTGTATACCGTAATCGGGCTCCTGGCCGGCGGAATGCTAGTGTACTCACAGACACAAGCATTCCATTACGATGAGGGTTTTCATATTCTGACCGCAGACCTTATCACCAGAGGGAAGCGACCCTATCTCGACTTCTTTTTTCCACAGACTCCTTTGAATGCCTATTGGAATGCAGCCTGGATGAAGGTTCTGGGCGCCAATTGGCGCGTGGTTCACACGATAGCAGCCATTGCCACCGTCGGCTCGATCCTATTAGTCGGGCAGTATCTGTTCGTGCTCTTTGGCAAGCGCCGCTGGCAGTCAGCTGCCGGATTAGCCGCGCTGGCTCTTTTCGGACTCCACTCGCTGGTGTGGCAGTTCGGAACCACCGCACAGGCTTACCCGCTTTGCCTCTTGGCGGTGGTGGCGGCGTTTCGAATGGCGATTCAAGCAGTGGTTCTGCCGCAGTTCTGGCTCAGTCTGCTGGCAGGTTTTTTTGCTGGAGCAGGTGCAGCATCCTCCCTGTTAACCGCACCGGCTTCAGTCGTTTTGTTGATTTGGATTTGGCGCTACAATCGGGCTGGAAATCGCTGGTTCAAATCCGGCGCCTTCATGGCTGGCGCCATAATTCCAAGTGTACCGGTCCTGGTCCTGTTTGTGCGAGGACCACACCAGGTAATATTCAACATCCTCAAATACCACTCCGTTTACCGTCGCGTGGATTGGGAAGGGGCTACCGGCCACGACATCGGGATTGTCACTGACTGGGTTAACAGCTCACCCAGTCTGCTCCTGGTATTACTGGCGATTGCCGGTTTGTTTTACATCAAGAGAGGCGGTTTCGATTATGAGCGATGCTCGGAGTTCGGCCTGTGCCTTTGGTTGGTTCTGGCAATCGGGGCCCAGAACCTGGTCGCTCATCCGACTTTTCCACAGTACTTCGTATTTTTGATCCCGTTTCTCACAGTGTTGGCGGTTGTGGGATTCTATGGCTTGGCCACACGGCTGGAGAATTCGGACAGCCCGCGGCGGTCGGTGCTGGTTCTGTTGTGCATTATGGGCCTTTGCCTGGGTAACAGTGTCTATAACGAACGTGACTCCTACACCTGGCGGCAACTTGAGAAGGTAGCGAATAAAGTAAAAGAGGTGACGCCAAAGGATGCTCTGTTACTTGCGCCGGAGCAAATCTACTTTCTTGCGCGCTGGCCCGCGCCCTCAGGGATGGAGCACTCAGATGCGAGCAAGCTCCAGCTTTCTGCAGCCGAAAACGCCATCCTCCATGTCCTGCCAAAGGCGGAGGTGGACCGGCGTATCAAATCGGGCGCCTTTTCCACTGCTGTGGTCTGCGCCGACGATTCTGCGGTGAGCGAAATGGATGAGTGGAAGGTCTATTCCCAAAAGGCTGATTTCGACGAGTGTACGGTGTTCTGGCAGTTGAATCCGAAGACCAAGCAATCCCCGCCTCAACGGTAAAGCTGGCCCATCTTCTGGAAGGTTGAAGCTCGGAGACATGGCTCGCATTGTTTATCGCTAAGTCATGGCGAGGCCTTAGACTGGGCCAAACTACGAATTCGTGGGTTCAATCTCAAACGGTTTTGCGACCTGCCACTTTCCGCGGGTGAAATCCGGGAATTGAACAGGAACGCTTCCCCCCGCAACCGATTTTTCCGTTAATGGTGAAATGGCGCTACTGGTTACGGAATCGTAGACATCCCAATCCGGCATCTTTCCAGCACGCAAAGCGGCTACCAACCTTTCCCAGCTCACAGGGGTCGTCATTTCGCCACCACCATGCCCTCGCAAAGCCTGTTTTCTTTGCCTGGGTTTAAAGGCCTTCAAGAATGGATGCTGGAAATCCTGGTAATAGGATTCTGCCGCCTCCCATTGGTCCGCTGTTGGAGTTCTTCCATCAATGTATATCATCCCACCTCTTCGCTGGTAGGGCGTAACAGGGGCTGGCAAGTTCTGTGCGTTATCCTTGGGGGCCGGTTGAGGAAGGCTGACTCCTGACTGGAATACGCCTTTGGTGCACTGCAGGCGGAAAAACTCCCGTGGATGCGGAGTGTTCGTATCGAAGTTCAACGTCACCATCTTTCCGCCTGCAGTATGAAGCAGAGTCACATTCACATCTCCCTGGGCCATCTTCTTTGAAGCAAAGGGGTGTTGATCGCCATACTTCAGAGCGGCATATGTGTTCAACATGACTGCTTTGGTGCTCATGGATACAAGATAGTCAAAGCGGTCGCCATGATTGATGTCGAGGAGGCGCAAGATCCTGGACATCGGGTGGTCAGGATAGAGATTACCATTGCGCGCGACCGAGTGCTGCAACCGCCAAGGTTCCTCGAGCGGATTGAACTTTACCATTCTGAGGTCATGTACATATCCACCTTCGGCATGGAGTACCTCTCCCAACAGACCTTTGCGTACCATATTCATTAGCGTCAGATCACCGAAGCCCTCCAGCCCGAGAGTTGCCCACTTGCCCGTCTTTTCATGCGTCTCCACGACTTCCCAAGCCTCTTCCAGCGTAATGACAATTGGGACTTCGCTGACTGTATTCTTGCCGTTCTTCATGGATGCAACGCAGACCTGCGCATGGTATTCCCAGGGAGTACAGCAAATCACACAATCGAGAGTCTCTTTCTCGCATAGTTCCTTAAAGGCCGTCCTGCTATCCCCATAAAGGTGCGGGGCCGGCTGGCCCGCCTCCTCGACCCAGCGTTTTGCCCGGTAAAGCGCCGTGTCATCGATGTCACATAAGGCTGCTACTTCGACCCCCTCGATACCAAGGGCACAATCCAGATGGTAGGAACCACGGTTGCCAACTCCGACAAATCCCAGGCGAATGGGCTTTCCAGAAGGAGTAGTCTGTACTCCGAAGCCGTTTTCGGAAAGTGTCATAGCAGCCGCGGACGCGGTTGAAATCTTCAAGAAATCCCTGCGATCCAATTCACTGCTCATTGTTTGTCCTCCCCAACAGATTTCTCACCTCCCCTTTGTATCGTTTCACAGAGTGTGATAAATGTAAACCGCCCTTGGTGGGGCGGGTGAAAACGGAGGTGGCGGGCAGGATGATGCTGACGGCGGCACGTCCCCAAGCTGAAAGATTGATAATCCTTCAGGAAGAAAGCAGCTGGGGGCGGGGACAGCGGTCGCTCGCGCTTTGTGCGCCGCCCCTGGGATAAGGACCTCAATAGGCGGGCACCCTGGAAGGATGCCAAAAGAGTCTCGCACCCTTTCAGGTGCTTACGCGTTGGGAATCCGGTACCAGGGGTATCGTGGCGAACGGCGTCGCCACTCAACCCCGATTAATTTCTTTCGTCCTTCCAGGACGTCTTCCACCCTTCTTGTCCGTCGCTTTTGGTTGCACCCCGCCTCTGGTCGACGTTTGCCTAGGTGACGGGCCTTTGAGGGTAATATTTTCCATTTAAGGCATTCGAGATGATTTGTCATTGCTCGTCTAATTTGGAGGTCTCCTACCATGAAGCAGAGGAATCGAAGAGTGAGTTGGGAAGTAGCATGCAGTCTGGGGTTACTATGTTCAGCCGTCATTTTTCTTAGAGTGCAGCACATCCCCTCGCAGGAACGCCAGAAAACTCCGGCTAAGGCACCCAACCTGATCCTGGAAGAGTATCATCCCAAATCCATGCTGGTGACGGAGTACCATGTCCCTCCGAAACCGAAATTTCCCGCCATTGACGTCCACAACCACCTCGGGTATGCGGGAGGGAAAAGAATGGTGGATCCAACACTGTGCATCAGGGAGATGGATGCTGCCGGGGTGGCCCAGGTGGTCAACCTGGACGGCATGTGGGGGGAAACGCTCAAGGCGACAATAACCAAGTTCGAAAAGGCCTATCCGGGCCGCTTTCTCACGTATGCCCGGGTCGACTGGAGCAAGATCGATGATCCGGATTTTGGGCAGATGGCGGCTGCCCAACTGGAAGCTGACGTAAGAGCTGGAGCCCATGGACTCAAAATAGACAAAGCTGCCATCGGGCTCACAAGGAAGTACAAGAATGGCAGGGTTGCACCCGTAGATGATCCCCGCTTCGACCCCATCTGGGCGAAGTGTGGTGAACTCAAGATCCCGATCGAAGTCCACGTCGGTGATCCGGCTGCGTTCTTCACACCTCTCGACAAGGACAACGAACGATATGAGGAATTACAGGACCATCCTGAATGGTTGTTCTATCCAGGATTCCCTCCACTTGAAACCATCCTCGGTCAATTTATGCACGTTGTGGCGAAGCACCCCGATACTATCTTTATAGGGGCGCACATGGGGTGTTACGCCGAGAATCTGCAATGGGTTGCTCAGCAGCTCGACAAATACCCCAACTTCTACATCGATGTTGACGCTCGCATTAGCGAATTGGGGCGTCAGCCCTACACGGCGCGCAAGATCATTATCCAGTATCAAGACCGTGTCATGTTTGGAACAGACACGCCGCCCAACGCTGAGGCCTTTCGTGTTTATTGGCAGTTCCTGGAAACTGAAGACGAGTACTTTGATGTTTCCAAGAGTCATCACTACCAGGGGCGCTGGATGGTCACGGCACTGAATCTCCCAACCGAGGTCCTGGAAAAAATCTACTACCGGAATGCCATGAAGCTAATTCCGGGTGCTAAAGTCACATTTTAGCCGCCTGTCGGGACCGCGTATTAGGGTGATAAGGGGAGTGTTGCGCGGGGGATCGAGAATTAACGGCCCCTAACAGATTAGACTATTGCGACCTCATATCGGAGGGGAGCACCTGATAGAGCTCCAGGCCTCCGTCATAAGGGGCAGACCTTTAGCGTTTCTGTCCCTGCAAGTACGTAACAACCGAAGACACTAAATCGACCTCCGCTTGAGGCGTGTAAGGGGAGACGCCTGGCTCGTAACCGCCATGTGCAAACTCCTCCTTGGTAGGAAGGTATCCTAACCACCCATTGCAGTAGCCGTAGTAGAAAGTGAAAGGGAATGGAGACTGGTCCCTGACAGTCATCGCAATTTCGCAAAAAAGCTCTAGTGGCGCGGTCCAGATGGCGATGTCTTGATTGATTTGTAGGAACCGGATAGGAAGACGGACGACAGTTGCTCCCGTGCTTGTCTTTCGAAGATACTCACCCAGCTCTGGGGCCCAACCCATACCTTCCTTCCTGGGAGTTTCAACCACCTTCATGCCCAGCGAAAGCTTTACATCCGGCGTGGTGTAAGCCAACTGCCGATTCGCCTCCAGAATTTTGTCTCCTAGCAACACCCGGAATTGACTGAGATGGCCACTTTCGAAGTTTGGGTATACCGTGTAGATTGGTGCAAGATTGCCGGCTGCGCCTTGTATGTAGAGCATGGGAGCTCCGAGTTTCTCTTCCACATATTCCGCGACAATTCCTGGCGCATCTCCGGTGATCTGTTTGTTTTCTTGCCCCAGGACCGTGCCGTGCATTGGGTAGTTTGCGATCAGGACTAATGGCCTTCCGTCAGTCTTCTCCAAACGGATTAGTCCAATTCTGCGGTCTACGGGGCCGTCCGGATTCAACCCCAAGAAAGTGGACCCTTCAACATCTCGTGCTCGTCGGTTAATGTTTGCCATCGCGAGACCCCATCCTACTCCCAACCGGGCCGGTTCGAGCTTGGCACGAGCTTGCTCAACCCCCTTGATCAAGTCGTTCACCACGCGAGCAGAATATTCGTTGTTGTGTTCGTGTTCGTAACGCTGTCCCATGAACACGGCTCCCAGCCCTGGAGGGCCGACTTCAGGCGCCGCGTGAGTATGTGAGACCGTCCACCACAGCTCGATCGGCTTAATCCCCATCTTCGCGAGTTTCTGCACAACCCCATCATATAATGCAGGTGAAAAGAGACAGATGTCGGTCGAAATGAGCAAGAACTGGGACGTCCCGTCCTCCATTGCGACAATCCTATGATAGAGGCGATCGTGGACTCCTATGGATTGTCTGGGACCATATCCCAGAAGCCACTGACTCGTGTCCGGTGTGATATCCACCTTCACGACCGCTGCACGGAAGCCAGCTGCAGTTGTATTTGGCAAGGGCCAGGCAGCAATGATTGAAAGAACTGCAACGAGAGCCCTCAACCAGGAGGAACACTCGGTAAATTGCAATGTTCGGAACATAACTCAGACTCCCCCGATGAACCTGATTTTGACTCCGCAGTCACTTATGTGATGGGCAATGAACATCCTGACTCGCCTACTGAGTTCTCTTTCCTTAATTCAACAACCATGCCGAATTGAGACGCAGAATGTTCCGCTGTTGGTTTCAAAAAGGCCTCGATGAAAAGGATATTGTCGCCGGTTACGATCCAACTCTGTCATGATTAGAGAGTCCTAGTCAAGGGGAGGGTTCGATTATAGTTGCTGGGTCAGAAGGCGTGAAAAGTTCTGCAATTCCGCAAGAACCGGGCTGGTATATATTGCGCCTTCAGCGCAATCGTAGTTCCAACGTTTAATCGGCCCACCCCCTCCTAATATGTCTGTTGTTCTTTCTTCCTTAGTGCTTGAAGGCGATTGAAAGCATCCCAGAAATGGTCTACTATTCCACCCGTAAAAACCCAGAGAGCGTTGTCGGATTTCACATACCTCAATGAGTCATCAATCTAAGTTCTTTTCAGGAGCTAGCTATGCGCCATTCTTCCATCGTGGGTCTAAGTGGTCTTATTGTCAGTCTGGCTCTGGTCAATGGGGAGACCCTAGGGAATCAGCAGAGCGCTTCCAAGCAGAAGCACTCGGCTGCATCGTCGGGGGCCTTTCTTTGTCTCGACTGCCATAAGAAGGAGACACCAAGCATTGTTTCCGATTGGCAGTTAAGCAAACACAGTAAGAACGGGGTAGACTGCGCAGTCTGCCACGGCGACGGACACCGCTCGGTGGAGGATGTCGGTAAAGTAAAGATCCCTACACCGGAAACGTGCGCCGCGTGTCACGAGAAGCAGTTTCAGGAATTCGCAGGTGGGAAGCACGCAGCAGCCTGGGCAGCTATGAAAGCCATGCCCACCGCACACCATCAACCCAGCGCAATGATGGAAGGGATGAAGGGATGTGGCGGATGCCACAAACTCGGCTTGAAAACGGAAGCAGAGATCAAAGAGCTTAAGAGCGAGGGAGCAGGATTCGGTGTGGCTTCTTGCGACGCTTGCCACACGCGGCATCTGTTCTCGGCGGAGGAAGCCAGACAACCTCAAGCCTGTCAGACCTGCCACATGGGTTTCGACCATCCCCAGTGGGAGATGTACTCGTCCTCCAAGCACGGAGTGCGGTATTTCTTAAAACAAAACAAGGTCCTGCCTGACGCCGTAGCTGCTCCTACGTGCCAAACCTGTCATATGCAGGAAGGGCACCACGGCGTCCGAACTGCCTGGGGGTTCCTGGCTGTCCGGCTCCCCATGCCCAATGATCCACAGTGGGCAGCGGATCGAACCACCATTCTTCAGGCGCTGGGCGTACTGGATCCTGAGGGCAAGCCGACGGCTCGTTTGGAGGTTGTCAAAACTGCCAACGTTGCCCGGTTGACCCAGGAAGACTGGGCCAAAGAACGGCTCAAGATGGTAAAGACCTGCAACCAGTGTCACTCCATCAATTTTGCCAAAGCTGAGTTGATCAAGGGTGACGACATGATTCGAGAAGCTGACCATCTGATGGCTGAAGCCATTCGCGTGATTGCAGACTTGTACAAGGATGGCATCCTACCCAAGCCAAAGAGTTACAGCTATCCATTCCCCGATCTCTTGACGTTTCATGACGCCCCGACCGTGATAGAGCAGAAGCTCTTTGTCATGCACCTGGAGCACCGTATGCGGGCCTTCCAGGGGACATTTCATGCCAGCCCGGATTATGCTATGTGGTACGGTTGGAGCGAGATGCAACGCGATCTGACCGAGATCAAGACCATGGCTGCAGAGCTCAGAAGAACTGCTGAGGCCAAGAGGTAATTGCAGGCCGATAGCTTGGCAGTAGAAACTCGGCATGGGTTTTTTCCATTGTCCCTTGGGGAGAAAGAAGTGTCAGCATAATGTGCTGACTCTCAATGGTTGAAACTGAGGGATGAAGTAGCAATAAGCTTTAATTTGCCGGCGAGGGATTTTTCTCGGCAGTGAGCCGTCCGATCCAACGGACAATTGCACCTTTGTCCTTGTCTGTGATCTTCGGAAACGACTTAGGCATCGGATCTTTCAGGCCATAAGCACGTGAATTCTTCAGGAGCCTGAGCAGATCCTCAGGGGTTCGGTTAGGCATGGCACTGATCCCGATGAGGGAAGGCCCGATATTTCCCTCTCCCCGTGAACCGTGGCAAAAAGCGCAGGCAGCGACATACGCCTCTGGGGGTTCTCCATCCCGAACCGCGACAGGTATTGCCTCCGGTTTGGAACTGAGGGGACTGTCCAGAGTGACCAGCCAGTCGGAAAGCTCGGCGATCTCCTCATTTGTCAGTTGCTTGAAGCTTGGCATTGAGTCGGCTACGGGCTCGCGCATATGTCCTTGAATCCAAGTTCCCAGGGCCTCTCGTGACAAATCTCGTCGTTTCGCAATCTTGACCAGAGATGGACCCATTGGACCGCCAGCGGCGGTTGCACCATGACAGTTCGCACAATTCGCGAAGTAGATCTTCAGGGGAGTAGAAGCTCTTTCGGTTGGGTGGGAGATCTGGGGGGGATCGATCGGGATCGAGCGTCCGATCTCTTGAGGATGAAAAGCTGCTCGTAGAAAGGAATCGGACACCTCCTGTTGTTTCTCGAGAGTGCCGCGAACTTCCGAGTTGGACCGGTCCTGGTACTTCGAGAGGGCTATCAACCCAATGGGGCTTGCCAGCAAAAGGCTGAGCAGGAAAACAGCAGCAGGGCGTCTGACAGGATTTCTCTCGGAGCTCCTATCCATGAATGGGAGCAGGAAGAGGAACCCTATGGCTACCCCCGGCAAGACCACCGCAGGAATCAGCACTAACTGGCCAGGAAAGTATTTCAAAAGCTGGAACAAGGGAAGAAAGTACCAGGCTGGCCGTGCCAGGTAATCTGAGGTGGGATCCGCCATCGGTCCCAATTCCGCGGGCCAAAATTCAGCCAGAACAACCAACACGATGAAGACTACTAGGATGAAGGTCGCGTCCAGAAACAGTTGATTGGGGTAGAAGGGCTCCACCTTGTGCTCGTGATTATGGTGAAAGGGACCTGCTGCGCCTGCGCGGCGGAATAGATAAATGTGAAAGAGGATGAGCAATCCAATTGAAAATGGGAATAGAAACGCATGCAGCATAAAAAAACGTGACAGCGTAAGTGTAGTCAGCTCGCTCCCTCCCAGTAGAATTCGCTGCATGATTTCGCCGATCAGGGGAACCTCTCCAACAATTGATGTTCCGACCTTTGTTCCGAAGTATGCTGCCTGGTCCCAGGGCAGGAGGCAGCCCGTGAAAGCAAATCCAAGGATTAATATGAACAGGAGGATTCCCAGGATCCACAAGAGTTCACGTTTTCCTTTGTACGCGCCAAACAGGAATGTCTGCGCCATGTGGATGACTACCAGAATGACCATCAAACTTGAGCCGTATTGGTGGAGGCCCCGGAGTAACTGCCCACCGGGCACCGCCTTTTGAATGTAGGCCACGCTGGCATGGGCGTGATCCGCACTGGGTACGAAGTACAACGCCAGACATATGCCGGTGATAGCCTGCAGTATAAAAAGGAATACGAGAGAGCTTCCAAACACGTAGGCCCAGCTGGCGCCACCACGTATGCGCTCGTCAGTCAAAGAGCGCATTATGTGCGTAATGCCACTCCGCTCGTCGATCCAGTCGTAGATTCTCAACCCCAATGATTTTGCAGGAGTCATCTCAACTCACCACTTCCTGGCTGGCCACACCTTGCTTAAACGACCGATATCTGACTTCGAGGATGTCCCCATTTCTCCTGTATTCCAAGACATCCAGGTTGCGCGGGGCAGGTCCACCGACTTTCTCACCCTTTGCGTTCCAGGCGCTCCCGTGGCAAGGGCAGATGAACCCGTCGGCCGCCTCGTTGATTGTGCAGCCAAGGTGAGGGCAAACAGCCGAAAACACGGTGAGGTCGTTGCCTTTTCGGATTATCCAAATAAGCTTCTGCGTGTTCATACGGCCCCAGCCTGCATCCTGGGAAATGACCAGGCTCCTCTTTGTCGGTTTGTCCTCCGGTATCTCCTCGAGGAGGCCAGCGTTAGTCCATTCAGAGGTTCCGGAACTTGAGAATGCCGGCCCTATTGTGTATCTGCCGATGGTGATCCCGAGGACCGAAGCAATGCTCGTACTTATCAGCGCTATCGCATAGCCCAGAAAGGAGCGACGCTCGGTGGATCGAGGCCTCTCTAAATCATCTCCCGAAATATAACGTTGGGTATTTTCTATACGCTCCATGGCTGCCACTCTCTTCCTAATTGCTCCTTTAAGGATTATTTTACCTTAACGCGCTTTAATGCCCCCGGCACAACTTCCGCAAATGAATATAACAAGCAGCCGGATGAACGGGCAAAAAGCCACCATGAACTTAGACATTGAAACAACTGGTCGTTATAACCAGTTGCTTTAAGATTTAGCAGAAATGGACTCGCAAGGGAGATGATTGTGCCTGACTGGTTGAAATGTCGAGGTGAAGGGTATGTTGACGAGATTTGGAAGTCTATGTTGAGGTCTCTCCGATAGCGCAACAGGGAACGGTCGAGATAAGCCCTGGCTCGCAAGACCAGCTAATGCTAAGTCATTGTATGCCGGATTTAAGTGAGCCATTCCAGATTGTAGCTAATCGGCCGGAATCGAGGCGAGTAACTGGAAGATAGACCAACGACAGCATTTCTGTTGCAGACACCTGGTGGAGGGTTATAATTGATCGATCGCGGCAATCAGATTCGTGATGTCGATTGTCAGTGTCTAATCTTCCGTTGTTGGGGCGCCTTGAACTACTCCATGAAACCCAGTCGGAAAGACACCCAGCCTGTTCCCGCCTTCGTTGAACGCCATGGATTCTACCAGGATATTATGAACTACAAGGACATCGCCAGCATATCTCTCGATGCTGGACAATCTCAGGAGTTTCTGGAATCTTATGAAAGACTCAAACCTACCCTCGGATATGTGTCTTATACAGATATTTCAAAAGTACTGAGAGTGACGCCGCAACAAATTATGCAACATGTCAAGTTTCTCCATGTTCACTCTAAAGAGTGGGTAGTTCACTTCTCCTACAATCGCAACAATGAAAATGTTTTCTTCAAATTAGTCAGACGGTCCTGAGGGTTAATCCCGATTTACAGCTTCAATTCTGACAGCTTGACGCTGCGCTTCTCTTTGGCAGAAAGGTCCGCCGCAAAGACCACACGATGACTTTCGAAGGCGGTGTCAAAGTCTGTTAACGGCATCGGTTTATTCTGGTTAAGACTGTCGATGAAGGCCTGGAATTGAGGCTGATATGGATGGTCGCTTACATCTCCGGAGTCAACCAGTGCGGTCTCCAGCGTGCTCCAGCGTTTTTTAGACATGCCGCTCAGTTTTTGACTATAAATGCGATTAT
>DATKMG010000212.1:0-3787 GCA_035541995.1 Terriglobia bacterium | reverse complement strand
TTTCAATCCTTTCTTTCTTCGATCAGGTATTGAAGTGGGATTCTAAACTTTATCAGCGGTTGGAAAAAGGTAATTGGCAGAGAAAAGGACAAAGCGATGAATCACGGGGTCTCAGTACCTTTGAGTTTTTTGACCAGACGGGATTCAAATAATAACGCCAGTCAGTGATTCAGAAGTAAGCTTGCCTTGGCATAGACCCAAAACAGAAAGATGATGTGGCAACAAAGGGCAGTTCTCCAGCGAATGCATCCGGCGACCGGAAAAGAAATATCAGTAACAACTGTAAGTGGGATTAGAGTGTCGAGGGCTTTTCATTAGCCGCCGCCTGATTTGATAGTGCTGCTGGTCTCAAATTGAGCCTCAAACTATACCACGCAAATGAATTACAGCTGCTCTACCAACAATTGATGACGGAAGCACCAGGGTTCAAATCCGTGGCCTTTGTGCAACGATTCTGGTCTGTGCACGGAGTCATCCAGAATCTTTTCCGAATCGGACACCCTGCTGCAGTCAGTCAACCGCCGCCTCTTACGATCTCGCTCCTTCCTTGTTTGGCAAGAGGTCACGTGTGCCTGATGACTCCGGAGGCCAGCCACAAAGCGTCCCAACCTCACTCTAATGACGCCAAGTTGACAGTACCATGGGCACAGCAATCCGCCTATTCAAACACGGAGAACTTCCCGTTGGGAGGCCCGGTAAGATTTCCATCATATTCAGTAGACGAATTTCAGCGAGAACTGGATTTGGCGCGAAGGGCCAGCCGTCCTACTGATGAGGCCAAACCCGCTCCCATGCACGATGTTGGCAGGAAGGCCGAAATTGACCAGATTGAAAAGATTGAAGAATTCCGCCCGGAACTGCAAGTTCGGTCCTGATGGGTTGTCTAACCGTCCCAACGGAATGCTTTTGAGGATGGAAATGTCGAAGTTATAGAAGCCTGGCCCACGAAAGGTATTTCGACCCAGAGTGCCAAAGCGGCCGCTATTGGGACCGGTTCCACCATCAATCCCAATCGGGATGTAAAAGAAAGAAGGATTGTCTGCTCCTTTACCAAAATAGTCCTCCCGCACGTTCCGGGTTGTCGAGAGCACAGGGCGGTTGATTTGATCAGGCCGGTCCGTGTTGTTCGTACCCAGTCCAGTCTGCTGGATTCCCGAGTAGATCGTGAAAGGAGCACCCGAGGTCAGGGTCGAAACATTCAAGATCTGCCAACCGGTGGTGAACCGGCCGCCAAGCGATCGGATGGCAGGCAAATGATCTAAGGGCAAAGCCTGGACTAGACTGACGGTGGCCACGTGAGTTACATCGAAATTGGAGGGTCCCTTGTCGGCTCGAGGGTCGCGGGGATCTTGAGGATAGGCCTGGGCCACCGCTCCTGATGCTCCGGCGAGGAACCCGCCCATCGCTACACTGGTGTCGTCGAGAGATTTGCTGAATGTGTAGTTAGCCTGGAATCCTAATCCCCATCGAGGAGAAGTTTTCCCGATGGAGCCCTGCAGCGAATGAAAAGTGGAATGGGAACGGCTGCTCATCAGGAGTTCCGGCCCGATCCCGCCAATGATCTTGCCCGATGAATCATAATAAGTAAATGGAGCAAAAACCGGATCAGCACCTGCATAGTTGTTAGGAAAAGATACAGTGGGCAGGCCCACTCCTGTGGTCGCCACATAGGCCCCCCCGAGCTTGAAATCCCCGATTTCCTGTTCCAGAGACACGCTATAGTTTACGATGTACCCGTTCCGAAAACCAGGATCCATCCCGAAGACCGAGACGGCAGATACCCGCTGGCCCGGAGTCTGCAGGGCGAGATCTTTCTGAAATCGCAGCAGGTCAGCCTCTGTATTGGGGGCCACGTCGGTCGATTGGCCCGAGGCAAAGATTGGCTGACCCTGGACGTCATAGATCTCAGGCAACTGAAACTGAACGACCCGGTTCACAAATGGAATGGGAGCACCCGGCAACGCAGAAGCGTAGGGAGTAATTAGAAAAGGGAAATTGTTGCCCACGAAATTTGTCTGCCACAAATTCGGCAATAGCGTCGTAATCCCACCACCAGCGCGAAATACGGTTTTGCTGTAGACCTTCAATTCCAAACCCAGACGGGGCCCCCATCCTGACCAGTCCTTGCGGTAGGGTGGCTGGGGATTGATAAGCTGTCTCTGTAGAGCCCCAGGCGTCCAAGAGGGAACTTGTCGCCCGGTAGAGTCAACGATCTGCAGGCCTGTCGTTCTGCGAGTGGCTTCGGAAATTCGGGTATTCACTTCGTAGCGCAGCCCTAGATTGAGAAGAAGGGAAGGCGATACTTTCCAGGTATCTTGAAAGTAGCCGTTGTAAGAGGCTCGCCGAAAGGCGCCTTCGCCCATATGATCCCCCTGCGGAAGCTGGGGAGGGGGTACCGTGACGCTGTAAGAAAAGGGCGTCGCAGTCAGGAAGGCAGTCAGGCTGTCAGGCAGTGGATCCCCCAAGTGAATGTCGTGCTGCCCGCTTTGGGATCGGATTTCCACCGGCGCATAAACTCTGCCTCCACCAAAGGAATACTCTCCGTTGGGGCTGAGACCAAACAATGTGGTGTCCCGGTTGATGCGAGCCTCAAAACCGGCTTTTAGAGAATGAGCGTTATGGACCCACGTCAGGTTCTGTCGAGCTTGAAATAGGTTTCCATAAGAGCCGTTCACGCTCCCGCCCGCGCTGTTAAACGCTTCATAAAGGCCGTCTGCGAACTTCAAGGCCGGTTGAGTCGTGTTCAGTGGAGGAAACAGCGGGGTGCTTCTCATGAATCCGAACGATGATTCAGAAGTCAGTTGCGGCGAAATGAAGCGAGTGTAAGTCAAGCCGAAGTTCCTCTGATGGTCCAAGAAGCGGATCCCAAAGCTGGGGTCGATGGCGGTTTGGCTGGGATTGGTTAGAGGTCCGTCCACATCGTTGAAGTTAAAGCGCGCAAAAAGCTGGCTCTTCTTAGAGAATCGATGGTCGATCCGGATTGAAAACTGATCGCTGATCGTAGTTACCTTTGAGGAAGTCGCATAGGTGCGGGGTCCATAAGGGCCTTGGGGGTCATTAGGCAGCGGATATTGGTTCAGCACAGGGGCAATCTCCGGATGGACCGGCACCCGGAGAATATCCCCTGGAAAAGTAGTGCGGTCGACCCCCTGCCGTTCTTCGAGCGTCGGGACTGGAAACACCTGGGTAGTTCCCAGTACCTGGCGGAATCCCTGGTACTGAGCGAAATAAAATGTCTCGTTCTCTCCTTCCTTTCCCCTGTGGATCGGTCCGCCATTGGTGAATCCGAATTCATTGCGGATGAATGGGGGAATTCGCCCCGGATTAGCGACGGTGCGCCGATCGAAGAAATTGCGAGCGTCCAGGGCGGCATTCCGATGAAATTCGAAGAATGAACCGTGGATGCGAGAGGTCCCGGCCCTAGTGACGATGTCCGTATATCCGGCGGCGCCCCCTCCGATCTCCGGGAGCATGACGCCTGATTGCGAGCGAATCTCTTCAATGGCATCGACATTAAAATTGGTAAAGGTCGCTCCTCCCATTTCCGGATCGGATACGTAAATTCCATCCATGACAAAGACCGAAGCTGTTCCCCGCTGGCCATTGACGGCAAATTGCTGGGTATAGTTGGACGCACCGTTCGTGTCGGTGGTAGTTCCAGCCGCAAGCAACAGAAGCTGGCTGAAATCGCGCTTGTTGAGAGGTAACTCAGATACTTCCTGGCTGGACAACTGTTCCTTGACACTGCTCGTGTTGCTGGTTTCGAGCGGACTCTCCCGCCACTTCA
>DATKMG010000211.1:0-12120 GCA_035541995.1 Terriglobia bacterium | reverse complement strand
TCCCTAACCACCCGGCGCATGCGCTGCATCCGCACTTTCTTCTCCTCAGGACTCATCTCCAACGCAATCCGGATCGCCTCAGCCGTCTGATTGATGTCGTATGGATTGACCAGAAGAGCATCCCGAAGTTCACGGGCTGCCCCGGTGAAGCAGCTCAACACCAGAACTCCCTGCTCATCGTGACGGGATGCCAGGAATTCTTTGGCGACCAAATTCATTCCGTCATGCAAGGACGTAACCAGACACAAATCTGCTGCCTTGTAGTAACGATCAATTTCAGCATGGCTATGCTGCCGTTTGAGGAAGATGAGCGGCCTCCATTTTCCGGTTTGGAAGCGCCAATTGATCCGGTCACTTTCAGCCTCCACCTCGGCCAGCAGGTCATGGTATCGCTTGATGTGGGTTCGACTGGGGGCTCCTATCTGAACAAATGTAAAGCGCCCCTCGTAGGACGGATATCTTTCCAAAAGGCGCTCAATGGCCAGAAATCGTTCCAGGATCCCTTTGGTGTAATCCACACGGTCCACACCGACACCTAACATGGAGGCCTCAACCGAGAGTTCCTTCAGAACTGCCACACGTGTGCGGTACCGGTCCGAGAATGATGTCGCAGCTGGGTCAGCGTCGGTAAACTCAACACTGATAGGGAAGGGTCTGACGATGGAAAGATGGTTCAGGCGCGTAATGGAAAAATGTTCCCAGTCGATGCGCGATTCCAGCACTCGATCCACCGTCTGCAAGAAGTTGTTGCAATGAGACTGAACGTGAAAACCAATTAAGTCAGCGCCCAACAGGCCATCCAGCAATTCTCTCTGCCAGGGACAGATGCCAAAGGCTTCGGGATTGGGCCAGGGAATATGCCAGAATATGGCAATTCGAGCATCGGGCCTCTCTTGTTTGACTATGCGCGGTAGCAAGGCAAAATGGTAATCCTGGGTGAGCAAGACAGGATTGCGGGTTGATTCCATCTCCCCGAGTGTGGCCCGAGCGAACTTGAGATTGACTGCCTGATACTGTTCCCAGTCAGAGTTGCGGAAGACCGGCCGGGTGTGCGCAATGTGACAAAGCGGCCAGAGGCCTTCATTCGAAAAACCATAGTAATAGCCCGCTTCCTCTTCCTTGCTCATCCAAACCCGGCGCAAGGTGTAGCGCGGTTCTTCGGGAGGAACCCGTAGCCTGTTGTTCTTGTCCACAGCCTCGACGTCTCCATCACCGCTGCCATGGGCAACCCACGTTCCATCACAGGTACGCAGAACAGGCTCCAGGGCGGTCACCAGACCGCTGGCGGGAACGACCACCTCCAATGATTTCGCGCGCCGGGTATGAATGTAAGGCTCGCGATTCGACACGACAAACAGTCGACTGCCAACCAGGCGTGAATCCACATGGACAGCGAGACGTTCCGCCGTCCATGACGAGTCCGCGGCCTCCCGCAAACGCGCTTCGTATTCCGCCGCTGAACGGGCCTGATCGAGGCTCTCGGCGAAGGTTGAGACTTCCCGGGTCAGCGGGCGCAAGAAATCCCAATCAGGTACTGCTTGGCTGGGTGAGATCCGTCCAGTACGCAAGCCCCGAATCCACTGGGCGGCGCGAACAATAGGCCCCGTGATGCTCCAACGCACAATCAGCAGCGTAGTCAGCACGATCAAGAGGCTTTGAAGGCCGTGCTTCTCCACCTGCACCTCATAGTATGAGGAAAAACAAGAAACTAACGTGACGCCCACGATCAGAGAAACAATTAGTCGTACACTCAAAAGCCTCATTCCGAGTTCTCAATGCGTTGTAGTAGTTGGTTGACTAAATTCGAGGAGAAGAATCTGAAACAAAAAAGGAGCGCCCAGCTAGCGCTCCTATCCAAATGCCGACATAAGCACTACGCAGCGGGTTCGATCTCAGTAATATGGATCACGTTGGTGGCAACGTCCAATGTCCCGGTAACTTTCACGTTCTTGCCTACGAAGGGTTGGGCCTTATCCTGATCATCCAGTTGATAGGTCGTTCTGCTGCTGGTATCTACGAGGACAACCATGTCTCCCGATTTCACGATCTTGCCGGTGAATGTATCAGCCTCGGACGGCGTGCTTCCGTTGTCTGCCTTTGGCTGTTCCGCCGACAACCAGCAAGTGGTTGCGGCCAGATGATCCGCCGGTTGGGCTATCACGGACATGTTGGCCGAAAATAGCGCAACCCCCAGACTAAGTATCGCCAAGAAAACTCGCGAATTGACTTTCGTGAACATGTGACCTCCTGAAAACGTAATCGTTGTTGCTTGGGGAGAGGCCGTGCAAATCGCTATCCAAATCCCGCCAATAAGCATCAAGCGCATAATCTACGATGGCATCGTGCTAAGGTAAGCGTACGAGTTCATTTATTCAAGACTCAGGAGACCTTCAAGGCGTAAAATTTTCATATGAAGGTAAATTTTGCTCGGCCCATAACGAATTAAGGACCACTCATGTGAACGCCACATGTCGACTGGCAGTTTGAATCCGGCGACAGTGAAGTTCTGAGAGGTGTCTAATAAATAGAATTTCTAGAGTCGTAGACTTGCTTTGGTTGGTGGAGGGTCGTGCGGGTGGCCACCGTCACTCGTCGCGACCCCCAAGGCCCGGACGTGCCGTGCCCTCCATTTGCGACGATTCGCTTGGACTTCTTGGGCACCCTCCAAAGGGGATTCATACAAGTACGGATGCGCCGGTCACACGTTCCGGGCGACAATATCAAGGATGAAATTCATTCAGGAGAATCACATCCATGGCTGAGATCACTCGCAGAGAATTAGTCCGCAGTTCTTTTGCCTTAATGGCAGTCAAGGCGCTACATGCCACTGTCAAACCAATCCACATCATCAATGTAGACCTGTTCGAAATCAATATCCCTGTAACTAAAGTGGAGGATGAGGCCGGAGTCAACCATCGATTCATGGTGGCAAAGGTGGTGACAGATGCGAGAGTGACAGGGTATTCATTCGCAGGCCCGTCCGTGGAAAGGCTGGACGAGCTGAAGCAGATCCTGGTAGGAAAAGACTTATTCAATATCGAGCAGCACTTAAAGGATGGGCTTCACCGTTGGGGAGGAGTAGAGCATGCAGTGTGGGATGCGATTGGGAAGGTCGCCGGGCAGCCAGTCTTCAAACTCTTTGGGGGATCACGTGACCGGGTGAAAGCCTATCTCACCTGCGTCTGGCGGGGGAACCCGGACCAGTCGCAGGTCAGCTACGGGCAGCAGGCTGAAATGGCTGTGAGAATACAGAAGGCTGGATTCAAGGGTATGAAGATTCGGGCCTGGAGACCCAATCCTTTGGATGATGCCGAAGCTTGCCGCGAGATCCACTCTGCAGTGGGCAAAGATTTCAAGCTGATGTTCGACCGCACGGCAGAAATGCCAGTCACAATGGCGGGTCAGAAGGTGTGGGATTATGAGACAGGACTCAAAGTCGCTCGTGCACTTGAAAAGAACGGGGCTTACTGGCTGGAAGAACCCTTCGCACGCAATGACTATGAATCTCCCGCCAGGCTGGCTAAGACGGTTGACATCCTGATCACGGGAGGAGAAGGCTATACTGCCATCGAGCCGTACCTTCAGTGCTTGCTTCACCACACCTACGACATCCTTCAACCGGACGGAAATAATGCCGGGGGTATCTCGATGTGTCACAAGGTTGCCGTTCTTGCGGAATCATTCCACATCCCTTGCATCCTGCACGGCAGCATGGCGCTGGCACTGGCTGGATGGTTGCAGGCCACCCTCGCGAATGGGGCCGAGTGGCAGGAACTGGCTCTCATTACTCCGCCTCTGTTACCTGAGGGGCAATGGGTGCCGGGATTGAAGGTCCTCAGGAGCAAGCAGATGTTTATGGTGGAGAATGGCGAACTGCTCGCGCCTTCTCTTCCCGGTCTCGGCCTCGATGTGGACGAAGAGGCACTTGCCAAGTACCGCGTTAGAGTATGAAGGCCAGAATTCCAAAAGTGGCAAATAAAGGTGGCTGGCGCAGATATGCGAGTTATGCATGTCTACGATTGGGAAATGCCTGGGTGCAATTATTGAGGGTCGCAGAATATAGCGATAACTCTTTGTCCCGAAGGGGGCGCGAAAAGCGCGTCACCCCTGGATTCTCGTCCCACCCAAAAATCTCCACCCCGACTGGGGTGGCGGAATGGGTGTCACTCCATTCTGTGACCCTCAATAATAGCGGCGGACAGGATGGTCAGAAGACGTCCTGAAAGGACGAAAGAGATCGAAATAGACGCTTCGTGCCAACCTACCTGAATAGAACCACGAAATGCCTGATTCGAGATGGGCCAGGAATGCCCCCCTCTCCGGGCCTCTCCCCCCGAATCCGCTCAAGGTCGGCGATTCGGGGGGAGAGGATATGAATCGTTATTATGGAGGAACCGTTTTAACCCGCCAGCATAGGGCCGATTGAGATCTTTCAGCGCTTCAGCACCAGGGTCATGATGGATCGTGCAGGACTGGTCGTGACCGTCGCTTTACCGTCAATCCATACCCGAAGTTCTACGGCACGATCGTGGGAATTCATCACCACAGCAGCAATCGTCCCGTCGGGATTCAGGAAGGCGGTAGCCAGGAGGTCGTCCGTATTTGAGGAACAGATGATGCGCCGCGCGCCTGGGCGGATAAACTTGGAAAAATGACCGATGTAGTAGTAGGAGTTTACATAGGAGAGCATTCCTGAACGAGTGTCCCCAATGATTGGAGCCAAGCAAAAATTTCCGACGTGGTTGGGGCCGCCGCGCTCATCTAACAGAATGTTCCAGTCAGCCCAACCGCTAGCCCAGTTGTTGAGGTCGTTGATGATCGACCGGGCATAGATTTCTCCCCATTGCCAATCCGCCAATTTCTGAGTGTCGAACCCTTCCGGCGTCCCTTCGGTGAACAGGAGCTGCTTGTCAGGGTAAGCGTCGTGTACCCATCGCACATTGTCGAAGTGATCCCCTACATACCAGTGAAAACCCGTCCCCCAGACATATTTCGACGCCTCGGGGTCATCGTAAACAACTTTCGCGCGTTGATACATGATCCCGCGGTTGTGGTCCCAGATAATGATCTTTACATTGGGAAGTCCCGAGCGTTTAAGAGTCGGCCCCAGATACTCCCGGACAAAGTCTCGTTCGTCTGCGGCAGTAAAGACACAGGATTCCCATGTCTGGGTCGCCATCGGCTCGTTCTGGACCGTGACTCCCCACATAGGAATTCCTTCCTCTTTGTAGGCGCGAATGAAACGGACAACATAGTCGGCCCAGGTCTGACGATTTTCAGGCTTGAGAGTTCCGCCGTGAAGCATATCGTTATTGGTTTTCATCCAGGCGGGGGGACTCCACGGAGAAGCAAAGAGCTTGAATCCATTATTGGAAACAGCCAGGGCCTGCTTGATGAGCGGGATTCTGAACTGGCGGTCGTGCTCGATGGAAAAATGAGAGAGTTTCGTGTCTCCAGGAACGTCATCGTAGGCATAACTGGCGCTGGAGAAATCGCAGCTGTTGATGTGGGTGCGACAGAGCGTGTAACCGATGCCGGTTTCGGGATTGAAATAAGCGTTTAGAAATTCACGACGAACTTTTTCCGGCAGCTTGGAAAACGTCTCCGCTGCGGCATCGGTTAAGGCTCCACCAATCCCCTCGATGGTCTGAAACGTCTTTGATGCATCGAGCAGGATCACCGGGTTCGACTCGTCGGGTTGAGGCAAAGACACAAACGCTAGAGGATCGTGACGAGTGAGCCGATCATTTGTGTCCCGGGCCGTCAGGTAAACTTCTACTTTCTTGTAGGAGGCGGAAACACCAGGCTGAGCCACTAAGGCCCTTCCCTTGTCGAGGTGTGTAAGAAGAATAGCGAAACCAATTGCGAATAATGCGACTGCTGATCTTGATCCGGACTTTCGAAGTCTCATCGGTGCTTAGCCTTTCTTTTGGGATGAAACAAAAACAAGGATATCAATAAAGCGCAATTGCCTATTCCGCAAGCCATTTGTCCGCAGCTAGCACATCGAAAATAAATGTGGCAGCTCCACCGATCACGTATTCCGTCTGATACCACAGATGAGGAAACTCTTTGAGTTCCATGAAATCCGGCTTGATTAGGGAATTGCCGGAAATGACGCCGCCCGGAATATGAGACCAGTCAGCACGGTTAAAACCGTAGGCAACGAGTGCCGAGTTGACACCCACTGCCGAAACAAAGCTCTCATTATTGGCAGGATGGCAACCGAGCACGAAATTCACCACATTGAACAGGAGTTCCTTATCGAACAAATCCGGCAGCTGCTGGTGGAAGTAGTAAGACTGCATTGCTAGATCCTGCAAGTCCCATCCTTGTCCCCAGACAAAGAAGGAATGAATTCCCGATCGGGTTTCCAACCTCCACTCCGGGCTAGAAACTTCCTGAGGATATGGAACTCCGAAAGGATTCGAAGAGATCCGCGTTTCCAGGATGTGTTTCCACTTGCCGGCCAGCTCCTGAACGGTCTGCCTGAACTTCGCATCGGACAGGCGCGGCAGAGTGCGAACCAAAGTCCAGCCGGGTCCCTTTCCAAATTGTTCGCCTGAGATTGAGCGCAGTATCGGCAGCAGGGCCTGCAGTCGGTCTTTATATAGGGCTTCACCCGTGGTAAGGAACAGTTCGGCCGTGGCGGAAATTTCCTCACTCCGATATCCGCTGTCAGGAGGAACGTAAGAGTTGGGCGGGTAAACAGGCGGATGGGATTGTTCATACTCCCAGAGTCGTCGAGCCGTTTGCAGGCATTCTGCGCCAAGTGTATCGTCCGATCCCCGCAACACCCGACTGGCTGCCGCCAGGGCCTGGGCTACATTGTACTGCAGGCCGGTATTGCGATTCGTAAAAACCCAGCGATCGTCGAATTTGCCGGAGCGATCGCCCACCACTTCACCCGGCTTCAGCTTGGGATCATAAATGCGATTGTCCGTAATATTGACGGGATCACCCACATGTCCATAAGCTGCCTCATTGCTTTCAATGATTCCCGGGAAGATATGCCCGGCTATTCGATAGGAGGCCAGCAGACTCTCGGCCCCAAAAGCGATTTGCTGCAGCATATCCGGCTGGCCATCCGGAACGTTCAGTAACACTTCCCGTCCCGGGCGACTGATCGACGTCTGATCCAGGGTGGGATGGAATTCCTCCTGCGCCAGGGCCAACGCCAGGGTGGTGATAGCAATGCTCCCAGCCGGAAGGTCATGGTCTCCAGCGTCATGCCATCCTCCCCAGTTCAACCCATCGATATGCTGGTTGTCTGCAAAAGAGGTCTCGCGCTCCCCCTGCTGGTAGCCGTCAATATAGACTTTGCCTGCCGGGGCCTGCAGAGCATCGTCAAGGTGACAGGCCCCATGCCAGGTGCGTTCAGAGTCTTTGACAGCCACGTGACACATTTGTATGGGCAGGAAATACTCCAACGTAGGCTGCCATACTTGCTGATAGAGACCGGGAGAGATCTGAATTGGACCGGAGCTTTGCCCCTGGAACTCCAGCCAGTAGAGACCGGGCTGTCGAATTTCACTGAAATCCAGAATAGCGTACTGATAACGCAAGAAACGGCCCCAGGATTTAGGCGGCTTTGAAAGGACCCTCCGCTTGTCTCCACCAAGCTCGAGCTTGTAGATGTTCACCGAAGCCTCAATAGACGCCTGAAAGTCCAGTTCAAGCACAACTCGCTTGATCTGCCCCGGATGATATCCCACCTGGGACACACCCAGCACGGGCGGTCGTTTCCACTCCCACTTGATCGAGGGCAAAATCTCTATCGAGACCTCAGTTTGCGCCGATCCAGCCGGAATCTCCGTAACCACCGAAAACCAGCGGGCCAAGTCACCTTTCCGAGTGTCCTGCAAGCTCATCGAACCGCTCGTACAGGTTAGGCTAAGGCTGCGCAGGGCGTCTTCCTGGGCAACTCTCAGGGATTTGGCAAACGGCAATAGCAGTGATTGACCCGTGAATTGCCGAGGGAACACTCCGCTTGCTGTATCGCCCTGGAAGGACTTAAAGAAATATGCCCCTGGATAGAGGTATATTCGAAAACCGGCCTGCTGAACCTGGCTCCAGTCGACAGGGCGATCCAACTTGAGAGTGACCAGGATTTGCCGTCCGTCGCTACGGCAAATCATCTGGTAACCCAGCTTCCAGGCTTCAATCTCACCGAAGATGGTTGCTGTTTGATGCTCCCGATCCACAGTGCGTCGCAGAACCCGCAAGACGGGCGGGGCCACGTCCCCTTTGGGTACCAGGAAGAGATCCCCGGAATCCAACAGCCGTTCCCCATTCTGGATCATCTGTAGTCCTCCCTGAAACCCGACCTGGTAATTGTTGTGGAACAGCAGGAAGGAGAAACCGGGGGCGGCAAAGTACTCCTGATCATTGAGGACAATACGATGCTCCTGGGCCCAAAGACAAGGTAACCCGAATAGAAGACCCGCTAAGAAACTCCATGCTGCCAATCTCTGGCGATTCATAGTTCACCTCGCGCATTCAGCTCGGAAACACAGCATATACTCACACTCTCCCTCGACTTGATCCACATCCTAACCGGACTTATGTGCTGGATGTTCGCGGTGCGCGAGTATTCAGGCCCGTGCCGGGGTTTGGGAAACCCCGTTCTATTATGCACCTCGCCAGCGTTTGCCACAACTACCCTGCGCGAAATGACGACATTAACCTTTCATGAAAATACGGTTTTTGGTAGGGACGGCTGGCCCCAGCCGTCCTCACTTATGAAAAGCGGCGCGGGGGGGCCACCGCGCCCTACCATTTTCATCCGCGGTGGTGAGCTTGAAAAGATCATGGGGCACTTCTATGAAAATGTGCTCTGGAAGAGCGCTTGAAAATAGCCCAGCGCTTCAGCGCTGGGGCTACGAGCCCGTTTCAGATATAGTCCCGTAGGGACGATTGAATGGAGAATTTCAGGGGGTTCGGTCGTCCCTACAGGACTCAGACTCGACGATGCCCCGGCCCAGCGCCGAAGCGCTGGGCTATTCTCAATCGGCCTCTCCGAGGTCGACTAGTCATTTTCGTTGACCGTAGTGACCTGAGAAGGTCATGTGGCACTCTCATGAAAATCCCTCTTAGTGTGGGAGCCGATCTCAGAGCGGCGACCTTAATTGGCCTGAGGACTTCGCCGCGCGGAGCGCGGCTCCCACATTGGTATTTTCATGTTACATGGTGCCCCTCCGAGGGGCATGAGAGGCTCCCATGAAAATCGGGTCATTATGAAGGGCGTGCTCCGTTTCGACCCCGGCCCCGACGGACCGGGTCCTCCAGCAATTTCACCAACCGTGTTAACCATGAAGGTCATGGATCATTCAATTGGTCTTCCCAACTGATAATTGCGATTCCTTGTTATCCGCATGAGAAATGATAGAATGGTGGGCATTAATACGGCATCGTCCGCGAGGATTATTGTGGACAAACAGTTCAGTTTGCTACAACTCGCGGCACGGGCACTATGGAGGTACTTGTTTGATGGCACTAAAGTCTCAAAATTCATCCCGTCGTCAATTCCTGGCAAGCGCGCTGGCCCTACCGGCGGTCCGTCTCGATCTCATGGGCACACCGCCCCTCGGGGCTCTCCCGGATCGACCCTCCCCCTTACCTGTCCGAGTTCTGGGCAAAACAGGGTTGAAAGTCACAACCCTCGGCTTCGGTTGTGCCTGGACTTCTGATCCCAGCGTTTTTACGCGAGGCCTTGACCTTGGCATCAATCATTTCGATACGGCTCCGGTTTACCAGGGCGGCAACAATGAACCTATGCTGCGAACGGGCCTTGGAAATCGCCGGAAACAGATTGTCCTCTCTACCAAAATTGAAGCACGCACCAAGGATGAAGCGCTTCAACAACTGGAGAACAGCCTCAAGTTCCTTGGCACTGACTATGTAGACATCTGGTATTTGCACGGTGCGGATCGGCCCGAAAGAATCAGCCAGGACCTGGTTGAAGCTCAGGCAACGGCAAAACGCCAGGGCAAAGTCCGGTTCATTGGCGTCTCTACTCACCGGGTCGCACTTGTCACGCCCTCCATCTTGCAGCTTGGCAATATGGACGTGGTTCTCACGGCGTACAATTTCACCATGGGACCTGAGGTAGAAAAGGCCATAGAGTCCTTGCATCATGCCGGTATGGGGCTGGTGGAAATGAAAGCAATGGCGGGTGGTCGGGCAAATTCCCGGTGGCCGGGCCAGGACTCCCTGCCTCGTCTGTTCCAGCGTCCCGGAGTGCCTGGGGCTTCGTTGAGGTGGGTGCTCAAGAACAGTATGTTTGCCTCGGCGCTAGTGGGGATGTTGAGCATGGAGGAGGTTGAGGAGAACGTTGAGCACTGCCTGAAGCCCTTTACAGAGGCTGATCAGAAGGTCCTGGCGGCAAGACTTGAAGAGATCCGTCCCGTGTACTGCCGAATGTGCGGGGCATGCGACGGGCAGTGCCCAAAGGGTCTCCCTATCCCGGATATGTTACGGTACGCCATGTACGCAGATACCTACAGGCAGTTCCCCACTGCCCGGCAGTATTTCCAGCAACTCCCGAAATCACTGCGGCAGGTTCAATGTAAGGACTGTTCGTCTTGTGCTGTGCGTTGCCCGAACGGTGTTGCAGTCAGACAGCGATTGGCACTGGCACAGGAATGGCTGGCGTAGCTGAGCTCTGTCAGGTAACGGGGCTTTATTCCGTGCACCTCTTGTGAGAGGACAGTTGGAACGCGCGCTCTGTCGCGCGTTCTATTAGGCATGCGTGGAGCACCGTGTCCCTACCTTAACATTAAATCTCAGGAGCCTGCCGAAGCAGGGAGCCCGACGTCTCGCGCCCTGGCCCTTATCGGATGCGGATTGGGCAGTTGATGTCGGGCTTTTGCTGGGCGGGACTCAGCGGAGATCAAATGAATCAACAATATTAAACTGGGCATCCACGATCAGCCCCTTGCCCCCAATCACGAAGCGAAGATATTTGGGGGGAAGGGGGCAAAGTTCTCGTTCGACAGCAACCCAAAATGGAACCAGGCAGGCTCGCAAGTCAGGCGGGAGAGGATGGTGCCGTTATTAAGTGCCTGCAAAATACTCATGGTGATTTCCTCCTCTCCTGTCGAAGATTCTGCAAACCACCTCGTCGTCCTTTGACTGGCAATTGTGATGCCAAGACCAAAAGCGCCCCTCAGTGCAAGGTATTTTGTCAAAAGCGAGGATTAAAATGATTGCGAGTTAGTGGATTACCGAAATCGTCCAAGTACCTTCAGGAAAAGGTAGGAGGCCTCCCAGTAGTATTCTCGAGCGCAAGAACCGATCAGACCTGATCCAAATGGGCCCTCGCCTGGTGAATTTCAAGCAGCCTAAGGTAGAGAGAGAATTTCTTACACGGTGTTTGAATTTTATGCGTATCTTCTTTTCCATCTTCTATGAAGCAAATCCTCAGCAGCAATGAGTGGCGAGACGGGCACCGCGTCCAGAGTGGCTAAGGGAAACTTGGCGCTTCTTGGACGTGAGAGTCACCTTGTTCGGTTCACTCCACAATGCGGATTCCCTCCAAATGGAGGAGCATCTTGCATCAGTAGAAATCTCAATTTTTCTGAAATTTCAGCCGAGCGGGAACACGATGGCATCGGACAGCCGACAGCTCATGCTATGCCCGACCTCATGGGCGTCAAGCGGCTTCATCCAGACCTCGCGACGCCAGATCAATAGGGCGGACTGTCAAGGGAGAGGGTTCCGGATTCTGTGGGTCCAACCCTGTGTGCTCGGAGGAAAGTTTTCCAGCCAAAGTCCTTGACACTCCCCCCGGGTCAAGCAGAGACTGCTCCCAGGAAACCTCCGGGCCGGCTGAGCTAAACAACCAGGTGACACCCTTAGAGAGTGCGACTTTTCAGCCGTGCCGCTCAGGCTGTTTATGGACGCTCCAAAACCAAACTCTCTTGCTCTTCTAATAATGACCACTCTTCTTCCCATTTTGTGTATCGGAGCCGAAAAGGGTGACATTCTCAGAGCCCTGTGCACCAGCATCGAAACATATGACTTTAGAAATGCTGCAATTGAAGGTAACGGTTTTGAGCCCTCAAGTCATATCAATCACTTCCGGAGAATGGGCCAAGAATGACCCCCTATGTTGTCCCT
>DATKMG010000210.1:0-19168 GCA_035541995.1 Terriglobia bacterium | reverse complement strand
GACCCCCTCACCCCTTCCCTCTCCCCCAACACCAAGAAGGTGTTGGGGGAGAGGGTGTAAATCGGCGGGAACGCCCACCCAGGGCGGCCGTCGCGGGGACGGTGGTCCCGAGCTCCTGCCGCTGACGGCGCCCTGGGCTACCGTCCGCCGCCCCCAGCGGGGCTCAATAAGGAAGAAGCGGCCTCCTGCCGCTTCACAAATGTCCAATCTCCAGATTGTCCCTTTGGGACAAAGAGTTGTACACAATATTCTGCGGCCCTTCTCTAATGAAGAGTCATAATTCTAATCCAAGCCTTTTCACCATTCTGTCCCAATTTGTGGGAATTCAATACGAAGCCGCGGTTGAATCTTCCCTGCCCACCCTTTCAGCCGACTAGAAAGCACTCACGGCGTTGATTACCCGTCAGAAGAACAGAATCTCAAGCGCAAAATCAAGGCCAAGTCCCTTGATCCTTGAACAATCTAGAATTGCACGAGAAAACTGGTCACTATGCCATAGCTGCTGTAAGATAATCACTACACGACACTAAATTGGGTGAAGATCTCGAGGATCATTCGGGGCAGCCCGGGGCGGTTGCTCAGGCTAAGTGAGTTCTTTCGAAATTCTGACATTGCCGATTCCTGCGGAATCCCTTGATGCGGCCATAAAGGAGGCAGACATGAAGACCACCAGCTGGATCATTCTTGTGATAGTAGGGGCTCTGATGCTGATAGGGAGTCTCGGTTCCTTGGGTCTCGCCTACAGTTCGACCCGGGACCAGATAGGTCCTGCCAGCTTAGACGAACTATCGGCTGGGAGGCCGGAAGTGGCGACCGCATTGCGGGCACGTCGGGCAACGGCAGCCGCCTATGCGGCAGGGTTTGCGACCCTCTTCCTGGCCATTACTCTAGGCCCCTACCGCCGAGGTGATGTGTGGGCGTGGTGGGCACTGGCAGTCGGCACGCTCGTGGTGTCGGTGCTGATCCTGCTGCGTGTCCCTTTTCTGGGCATCCAGCTAGGATCGACCGCAGCGGTCACCGGGGCGGGCACGGCACTAGAGAGTCTGGTCCAATTGGCGGTGGTGGGCGTTGGCTTATCTTTCGGCGCAGGTCGCTTGAAGGAAAGCAGCCCTTCCTCCTGAGCCGGTATAACAATGTCGAGAGCGATTGAGATTTTCCCATAGGGCGTCCTCATAGATTTGATCGACTATCCGGACCGATTGATCTTTGACCTCGATCCTGGACGGGAGGTCCCCTTTGCAACGGTCAAGCTTGGGGCAGAGGACTTGCGCAATCTCAACAACCTTAAGTTGTTTCAATACCAAAGCAAAGAGATTCGAGTTTGCACTTTTGACCACAGTGGAAACTTTCACTCTTCCCTACCAATCCCGATAACGGCTATACTGGCCATGCACTCCCCAAGATTTCCAGGAAATCTCTCAAATTAGTACGTGGAGGAACAATGGCCACAGCTGTACCACATCCCAGCAGTCCCTCGGCCCCTGCAAGAAAGTTGCCTGGCCGTCGTTTTGACCATTTCTTTTTTACAGGCATGGCCTTGGTTATGTTAGTCACGGTATTTATAGGCTTTGCCCCCACCTACTATCTCGCAGGATTGTTCCGCGCGCCGCTGCCCAGTTTGATCATTCATCTGCACGGAGCAGCCTTCTCCTGTTGGATCCTCCTGCTGGTCACTCAAGCATCTCTGGTTTCCGCCAGTCGGGTGGATATCCATCGACGCCTGGGTATTGGAGGCTTCCTCCTGGCGTGCCTCATGGTTATCCTTGGCCTTATGGCAGCCATTGATTCGCTCGTGCGGGAAGCCGGCCCTGCGGGGAGGGACCCGAAATTCTTCTTCATCATCCCCCTGACGGATATGTTGGTCTTCTCGATCCTTATCGTTTCTGCCTTCCGCGCCCGCTTTAATCCCTCGGCCCACAAGCGCCTCATCTTTGTCGCAACGAGCGGACTAATGATCGCCGCCATCGCCCGTTGGCCTCTGGCAGTGATTCACCGCAACCCGGTTAGAGCGGCACTCTTCACCTACGTTTTCCTTATGATTATGGTACTTTACGACCTATGGTCTACCCGTAAAGTTCATCGTGCCACGCTTTGGGCAGGAGCTTTCCTCATCTTCGTCTATCAGATTAGAATCCCCATCGGACGAACAGTCGTCTGGCATACCTTCGCCAGCTGGGTCCAGTCCCTTGCCCGATGACCGACCAGGTTAGATCCCTTGAGTAGTCGGATCCTCTCATGCTCGAAGCCTCAGTGTCATAATATATCCGTAAGGTGCAAGCGGCCAGACTTGGAAAGGCAGCTCGTCTTCAGACTTTTGGACGAGAGGTTAATTGCTCGGGCTTCTTCTTAGACTGAACAAGCTCGGAAAAACCAAAGAGACTTTTTGTGACTTAATCCCATCTTCCTTCGTCGAAGGATCTCGCGGGATAGTGAATGGAAGACCGATGATAAGAGGGGAGACCGCACACGTGAGCTTAAAGCGAGGGTGGCACCATTTGGCAGATGAGCAATTGCTTGACCTCCGTCTCTGTGATCTGCCTTTGAGTGTTGAAGGTACTGTGATGGAACAGCGAATCAAACGACTTTACCAGGAATTGGCCGGGCGAGGCATTCGTTTGAAACCGCACACCTGGCTCTCCGAGGAATGGTTTTCTCCGGATGGTGTCCCCGGCATTGCAATCCCGTTTTACCTGGCTCATCCCCGCTTGATGAAAATGGAACGTGAAAAAATGTACCAAGTGGAAGGAGGAGCCGATAAAGAATGTATGCGAATCTTGCGTCATGAAGCCGGGCATGCCCTGGACACCGCGTTCCATCTTCACCGCAGGCGCCAATGGCGACGGCTGTTCGGCTCGTTTACCCAGCGCTACCCTAATTCCTATAAGCCCAAGGCCAGCAGTCGCGACCACGTCTTGCACCTGGATGCCTGGTATGCCCAGGTTCATCCGGCAGAGGATTTTGCTGAAACTTTTGCAGTTTGGCTTACGCCTGGATCACAGTGGCGTCGCCGTTACGAGGGCTGGCCAGCGCTTGAGAAGCTCGAGTATATCGATCAGCTGATGGCCGAGATTGCCGGGACTGTGCCGAAGAACAAACGGCGAAGCAAGGTTGAGCCCTTGTCGGAGATCAAACGAACCCTGCGAGAACATTATCGACGCAAATGTCAATACTATGCTTTTGAGTGGCCCACCTCCTACCATCGCGAGCTTCAATTGGTTTTTTCCAGAACGCCCAGGCACCGGACACGTCCCAGCGCAGCCGCTTTCTTGCGCACGGTGAGTCGCGAACTATGCCGGGTGGTTGCCGAGAAGACTGGTGTCCATCCGTATACCATCAACCAGCTCCTGCAGGATATGATTGAACAGTGCCGGAAATTGCAGCTGCGAGTTGCCGTTCCGGAAAGTCAAGCCAGGTCCAAAGCGATCGATCTGTTGAAGGTCCAGGTGATGAGCGTCATTCATTCCGGATACTACAGGATTGCAGTATGAGTCATAAGCCCCCAAGAGGACTCCGTGTTCTCGTAATGGTGCGAGAAGGATTGGTTCCTCCGGAATCGATTGAAGGCCTGACCGAAGCCCAAATCCAGCCTTGGAAGACTGAATATGACGTGATCTCCACACTAAGGAAATTAGGTCATGAGGTCATTCCGATCGGCCTTTACGATGATTTGGGCACCATTCGAAAAGCTTTGGAAGAGAAGAAGCCTCACATCATTTTCAATCTACTGGAAGAATTCAATGGCTATGCACTTTATGATCAGCACGTGGTCAGTTACCTTGAGCTGGTCAAGCAGTCTTATACGGGCTGCAATCCTCGCGGGTTGACCTTGGCACATGACAAGGCCTTATCGAAAAAGATCCTTGCCTATCACCGCATTCTGGTTCCACGATTTGCTGTATTTCCAGTCGATCGGAAGGTCCGCCGACCCAAAAGCCTCAAGTTTCCGATCCTGGTGAAATCCCTGAGCGAAGAGGGTTCAACTTGCATCTCCCAAGCTTCTCTCGTGCACGACGATGAGAAGTTAGAAGAACGGGTAAAGCTGGTTCATAGACAAACGAATACTCCCGCGATTGCCGAACAGTACATTGATGGTCGGGAAATCTATGTAGCCGTCATTGGCAACCTGCACTTGCAGACCTTTACCCCTTGGGAACTCGTCATAACCAACCTTCCGGAGGGGGCGCACTACATCGCGACCAGCAAGGTCAAATGGGACAATGCCTATCAGGAGAAGCTTGGAGTGGTGACACGAGCGGCGGAACTGACTCCGGAGCTGCGGAAAAAATTCGATCATATATCGAAACGCATCTATCGAATCCTGAGCCTAAGTGGCTACGCACGGCTCGACTACCGCCTGACAGGAGACGGCCAAATCTACTTGTTGGAGGCCAATCCCAACCCTGACATTTCGTGCCGTGAAGATTTTTCTCTGGCTGCCCAACACTCCGGGGTCAAATACGAATGCCTGCTCAATAAGATCATCAATCTCGGCTTAAGCAATCATTCCACTGGATATTGATTGGTGTTTCCCTTATTGAATCGCCTGGCTGAAACTCTCAGAGTCTATGAACTTAGATGAGAGATGATTTGCCAGCCCGGTAATGGCCCGTCCTTCTCTGGCCCTTTCAACCACTGGTTGATGGTCGTCCAACATCAAGCGATCTTTTCTTGCTTTCAGGCCACCGCAGACCTGGTTTTATTCCGGGTTGGATCTCGATGAATCTTCCCAATTGACACAGCACGGATGTGAAAGAGTGGCTCCTTGCAGAGTGGGCAAAAGTGAAGCTCTCCGGGAGCCTGAGACTGCGGCGAATAGCTCAGGTAGGCAAACTCTGTAGCACAAGACCTGCACCTTCCGATCTTCATTTCCATATAATTCCATTGAACAGGCAGTTAGTTAAATAATTAGGATCTCGATTGCCAAATGCTCGCATAATTCCTGCCGAAATTCCACCCCAATGTATGATCATTTTTCCGAGGCCTCCTGTTTCGTCTGCGAAGAAAAACTTTTCTGGAGTGGTGACAACTCTTTGTCCCGAAGGGACAATGGAAAGTAGCCCGGGGTGGCGCGAAAAGCTCGTCACCCCTGGATTTTCGTTTCCCCAAAAATCTCCTCCCCGGCAAGGGTTGCGGAATGGGATGTAGGAGCTACACACGCGCCCTCGTTGAGCGCTACGACCATCAAATCCGCCTGTTGAAGTCCGTCAAGTACTGGTACTTGCTGCCCATGTATGTTGGGCTGCTGATCATCAGTGCCGGGGTCCTGCAGCAACGGGCGAAGGGGGGGAACCTGGGTTGGTGGGACTTTGCAGGCCCCATCTTCTACACCGCGTTTTTCGCAGCTGTTTGGTGGCTGAACGAAGTGTCGGCAGTGCGCCGCTTACGAAAGTTACGTGCCCGGCTTCTATCGATAACTAACGAAGATGAAACAACGTCGAGAGACTAATGAGACGGCTCATGGCTGGCTCCTCCGTGTTCGATGTATCTCAAGGTCTCAACCCTGAATCTCACCGCCGATTGGGCACAAGGCTCTTTCGAGAGACAAGTAGTCCAGGCTCAAATAGCAATCCACCTCGGAGATCGGATTGTTTTAACTAATTCCTTAACCGGTTTCGCCTGGGGCACTTGGCTGTTCCTTTTTTCTTGCCTGCATGGTTTACTGCTTTGGGGACTACCGGAACGAATTAGGCAGGATAAGGCAGGAGGCTGATGATGATCGATATTCGGAAGTTAGTGGAGGTAGATATCTCGTTTCTCGGGACCAAGATCATCCTTGCAGAATTCACTTTGGGGGTATTGGGATCTCTTGCACTCGGGTTCTTCATCCTTCTTCGAAGCCACTCTATCTGGCAAATGATCTTAGGATGGTACATCTTGTCAATGGGAGTCAACTATGTACCGATGTTGGTCTATGCGATCGTAATGGTGCGCCACCGTGGCGCAAGGCCTGAACTCGGCGTCGAGCCCCGTCATGGAACACGCCCCAATTTTAAATACACAATTCAGTCTCTGGTGCTATTAGTTCCGTTGCTGGTGCCCGGCATGGCTATTGTTCAGGAGTTGCACAAGGCACATACGGTCAAGCTTCAAAGCCAAGGTTCGTAAACGGATCTCTCAGAGCGTAGCTCGCGACTCCGATTGACCACAGCGACGACGCATGCCAGCGCGGAACTGATCATACCGGGGAGGATCAGGTTCTCCCTCGTAATTTAGGGCAGCTAAGGCAAACCAGAAACTGGATCTAGCGTCTTGGTGATATTCTCTTGCAGAGGAAGGTTCCATGCGTACAGTCTTCGTCGCGCTTCGCGCTCTCGTTTTTGCGTCCGGCTTTCTGTTCCTCTGGGGTTGGTTGGCTCTAAGCCTCCGAATTTTTGATCAACGGTTTGAAGTGCAGTTCCCTTGGCGGACAACCCTTGCCGGAATCATATTGATGGCGGTTGGAGGAATCCTGGTGCTTGCCTGCATTGGAGTTTTTGTCATGTGGGGACACGGAACTCCCGCCGTCTTTGATCCCCCGAGGGCATTTGTTGCCGTCGGCCCTTATCGCTATGTTCGCAATCCTATGTATCTGGGAGGATGGCTGCTACTTTTGGGTTTTGGGCTCTGGAAGCATTCCCCGTCGATGCTGGTGTTTGGGCTGCCGTGGATTTTTCTGGCCCACCTTTTCGTGGTATACGTGGAGGAACCTGGCCTCCAAAGGAAGTTCGGGGAGACATACGAAGCTTATTGCAAGGCGGTCAACAGGTGGATACCGAAAAGGTGAGAAAGGCCCGTTTTCTTACAAGAGCGAACTCGCCGCGATGACTTGTGCCATACCCGAGATGAGCGTATAATTTCTGCGATTTGCGACACCTCTGATCCGATCCCGTTTTTGTTATTACTCCTCCTCTCGCAATCGGTTTGAATCGGGAGTCGGTTCAGGGTCAGGAAAGGAGTAAGGATGAGACGCCGGGCCGTTCTTTTCGACGACGAACCTTTGATTCGCGAATTGTTGTGGAGAGTGTTTGAACAGCGTGGGTACGAAGTCTTAACATTCCACGACCCTTCCCCCTGTCCGCTGCACGAGATCCAATCTTGCCCCTGTCCGGTTGGGACGCTTTGTGCCGACATAATCATTTCGGACCTAAAAATGCCAAACGTAAATGGACTAGATTTCCTCGCAAGCCTGATAGGGAAGGGCTGTCAGAAGCCACGTTTCGCCATGACTTCAGGGAATTGGACTGAGAGTGCTATTGAGCGGGCCGAGGAACTCGGTTGCAAAGTGTTTCATAAACCGTTTAACATCAGCGAAATCATCGAGTGGCTGGAGGAAGTTGAACCCCAGATTCCCCCGGAACGAGAACTCCTCAATTGGCACGACCAACATTGGCAGTCCAAACAAGCGGGCTCAAGCTGACAGAAGTAGCCTCATGGTTCGACTATGTCGAAGCGTAACCCGCTAGACCCCTCACCGCGACCCGGCTGTTTGCGCCGCCCGATCCAGAGGTGAGTTCCGCCATCGATCCAGCGTGTAAATTGAAAACACCGTGTTACACGAGCCCCTTCTCGCGGCACCTCCTCATCGGGCAGCAAGAGATCGTGTGCCGGGTCCAGGATGAGTCCCTGGGGGGCAATGGTTCCCTCAGGGCTACCAGGCCCTGTCTGCGGAAGCTGGCCTCGTTTTAATCGAATCGCAGTCCCATCCCGTACCGGGAGTAGCGGAATCCAGTAATCAGGCACACTGGTGCCCAGTCGATAGGCAGGGGGTGTCGTAGGAGTTGGAACAGGGGCGGAGTTCGAGCCCGATGCCTGCTCTTCCCGGCGACGTGTCTCTTGATAGGCTTCGAATCGGTCCAACGGACTGTTAGCTGGGCTTTCTACAATTCGTTCCACTGCCCAAGCAAGATTTGCCATCTCATCCCGGAGAAGAAGTACCTCCTCCAGCAGTTTTCCTTCGAGAGTGACCCCCAGGACGGGAGGTAAAAAGAATATGTCCTGGAATTTTGTCGCGGCCTCAGAGTCCTGGCCATTTGTTGTGGCTAAGCGTGGATCCGGTGACAGACCAAACATCCGCCAGGGAGACTGGCTTCCATCAACCTTAAGGCTATGGCTGACGAGCAACCGTTCACCAAATGTATTCGTGACGATTAGAGACCCGATCTGGCAGAGAGTGCCCACCTCCACCTCGACCGGAACCACGAACCAGTCGTTACCGAAGACTAAGGCGAACTCGACGAGCAACAGGCGTGCCAGATCCTGAGGATCTGCCTCAATTTTTCCAAAGTTGACATTGGCATCTTCCAATTCCCACAAACGAGGAGATGGCATTCCTTTGAAGCTCACTGGAGTGGGGAGAAAGCTTGAAGTCGTAGAGGCTACATCCCCTTGCGCACCCAGGGAGAGTTTCGGGTTTACAACGAAAGAAGACCAGTCCAGATGACCTCCGAAGTATTCCGGAGCCGACATCACCATCTCGCCGTCAGATGTCTGGCCAGAAACTGCAAATGCATACTCCAAGCGGTCTCGCAACCAGGATGTGTTCTCACCATTCTGACTGAACAGCGTGTCGTACCAAGCCAACCAGGCTGTCATGGCTTGAATAACCGGGGGACGATCCCCGACCGGGATCCCATCGAAAGGAGGTTCGTTAAACAAGTCTGAAAGCCGGCCTTCCTGGCTAAGTGGAGCCAACTTGGCATGAAGCTGTAGACCGTCACAAACACGGCCTGCCATCACACCAAGAAAACGCAAAGTATCTCCATCAAGAGCTTGGCGCTCCGTTTCATTAGGAGCGTTCAGCATAGAGGCATTCTGGAACAGCTTCCCATGAATCCCTACACTCTGGGATTCTAAAAGACGGAGCAAATGCAATCCAGCCTCAGCTGCATGGCGATAGTTATGTTGACTCGAAGCCCTGGCGGGTTCGCGCTCGACCAGGGTTTCCAGCGGGACGTTTTGATGGAGATAGTCTACTGCTCCAGTCTTCATATCGGCTGGGTCTCCGGGAACGGGGCCAAAATAGCTACGAGTAATCGGCGCACTTCTCACCTCCAACTGGGCAGCCGCAGGTGAGCCGGCATCGTCTCCCTGAAATTCTCCGAATTGCCTCTGACGCGCCAAAAACCACAGCGGATCGTGAATACGGGCCTGCAAACCGTCTTGCATCTCTGAGCAATCGGTACTTAGTTCAAATTGTACCTTTGCGGGCATGGTTAACCTCCTGCCGATACGCCAACCGCGCGTGAAAAGTCGGTCGTTTCGACGTCAAATGTTAATGTCGGACGATAGGCTTTGCCGGCCCGATCCCATGTGGCTCGGCCGTCCGACAATGTAAAAGCCATGCCAACCAGAGTCTTACCTTCCAATCCTACCTGGTCGGCCGGAACTTCCAACCTCACCCATTGTCCGGCAGGTGGAACCGGTCCCATGTATCGGCGGCTGGCCGTGCCATCAATACCCCACTGGATGCTGTTTGTACCCCAATAAGCCCGATGTTCCCATGAGACATCATTCCATTGCAGCATCACTTCACTGGGCACATTGGCCGGATCCAAGTAGACGTAGGAATATAGAATCTCTCCGGCTCCCACCTGCAACTTGTCGGTAGCCCCCAGGAAGAAGTGTTGATGCATTCCTGCAGCTAGAATAGATTGATGAGCCAATCCACCAAAAAATGGGACAGGATTGGTACTTACCCAATTCCAGCTTTCGCCATCTCCGAGGGGGGTTGCTCCGGCTGGCAGGCTATCTTCGACCCATACGGCTTCTCCCAGACCGTTGAACGAAATGGCGCGCATTTGTGCGAGGTCAAACGTCTCTTGCAGAACTGAGTCGAGGAAGTCAAGGTCCCAGACCTCTCGAGTCTCATCGGAGGGAACAGCAATAAGGACCGCCTGAGGCGGACAGGAATTGGGCTGGTCATAATGAAAGGCAAGACCGGTAGTCTCGACGTTGCTCGGGACGACCTCTACCCATTCATCGATGAGCAGTCCAACCAGGGGCTCGCCAAATGGGAAAGGAAGGGCCGGTTTCATTGGCATATGGGCCACCAGGGACAGGCGCCCCCCCAAGATTTGTTGGCCTGGAACAGGAGGAAGTGCCACCCAGCGATCCTGTGGTGTATAGGGTAGTTGGCCGACCTGGAGAGTGAGCCCGGTATCATCAGTCAGTGCACCGGCATACATGAGTGCGGCATCCAGACGTGATACTCCGTCTCGAATACGGGCCAGGCGTTGGAACCAAGTGAGGGCCGCGAAAGGATCGTTGCCCTGGACCGTAGCGCTGTCTCCAAAGGCTTGACTTAGGACTGTATTGTTGACTGGGGTCAGACGGGGCAGAATGCGGAAGTCAGGCCCAAAGACCTCCCGTATCCGAGCCAAGTGGTAATTCCGCTCCTCCTCCAGCGAAGCCGTATCAGTAATCTCTAATCTGGCGATGGTATCCAGACGACGGCTGACTTCTTTGGAGACAGACGAGGCCTGTACCAGCAGTCCGTTCTGCTTCTCCGGAGTATCTCCTGTCGCTGAGAGGGGAGTTGCCCCCTGAATTCCGAACGAAGCAATCCCAAATAATGCAGTCCGCAGTTGGTCCAGGTCTGGAGTTGTTCCCGGAGCGCTATCACTTGTTGCCGGCAGCAGAACCTGTAGCGCTTGCTGGGCTTGTTGAAACGCCTGGACTGCACGATCTGCCCTGTCGGTAAGCTCCTGGACATCAATCCCCGGGGGTGCAGGGTCTTCGGGTAAGGATAAGTCGCGCCCATCGATGGCCCGGGAGCCCGCGATGAGTTTCCGAATGGTTTGAGCCACTTCGATCAGTTCGCCGAAACTCACGATGGCAGGGGTCCAAACCGGATCTCGGGCGAAGTCAAGGCGAACATCCGTTTCCTCCGGCATCGATTCCGGCCGCGTTTTCAGCAAGTGAAAAACCAGCCGTTGTTCCAATTCCGACCGTTGCGCTTCCTCATTTCCTTCAGCCATGAAAACTACATCGAGCGGAGAGAGCAGAAGCTGGCTGAGCGCAACTTCAGTATCACCCAGAACCTGGCCCGTTCCCTGATCGAAATACTCTGCTCGACAGTGGATGCGCGAGGGGTCCCCTATCAACTTGGCTACCCAGGCATTCAGGAAGGGTTCAGCAGGGGCTCGCACTTGATCCGCACTTGTGGCCCATAAAGAAGAGGCATCGTCCACACCCGATGATGTAGAGCCCAGGACGAGCAATCGGTGAGTCAGGCCGATTCCCGTTCGCGGCGTACGGACAACCTCAAGTTCAGGAGGAGCCATCTCCCCTGCAGCTATGGCATCCAGAGTGGCGCCGGAGCGGAGTGGGTTCCCTTGCACAAGATGGTAAACACTCTCGGCTAAGACTACATCGCTCACTGCATCCACCATTTCGTCAAGAGCCTGAAGTTGGGTGTCTAAAGAGGCAAAATCATCGCTTCCCGGAGCCGGGAAGCCCAGACTGTCATTTCCGAATGGAATTGTTGTTGCGTCCCATGGCTGTTCCGGCGGTTGACGGCGCGTTCCGGTCTTCCACCGCCGCTGCAGCTCCAGCCCATCGACGACATTGTTGGCAGCCAAGGATTCAAGCGCTTTCTGCCATTGTTCGTTGAGCAATTGACCCAGTGCCGCGCGAGCTGCGGCCAGATCAGCCTCCGCCTTGCCGCGTGTCCCCTCTTTACTGAGGGCTTCCTGGTCCAGGGCGCTGGCCGTCGCGTCCTCTTGTGCAATCTCAGCCTGAATGGCCAGGATGCCGACCGGATTATTGGGATTGTTGAGGATATTGATTTTTGTCTGATCAAAATCACGCACACCGACTCGCTCATTGAACTTGCTGTGCGCCATCGCCGCTTCGCCGGCTGCGGTTTGGCGTTGGCCCTGGAGTTGAACGAGCTGGTCGGTCCATCCATCAAGGTCCCGCTCATCGAGGATATCCACATTAAAGTTGGGCCTCCCCGGCTGCTGGCTGACACGGCTTTGAGGCTTGGCAGCCCTCAGACTGGCAATGCTACTATCCAATTGCGCCACTGAGCTGTCTGCAGCGGCTGCTAATTGCTCCAGTTGATTGATAGCATCGAGTTCGCCCTGGTACTGTTGCCGCTGATTTTCCAGCTGCTGGAGTAAGAGCCGGTCCTCATTGGCGCGCGCCGCGGCCTCATTGCTCTGAGCATACAGGTCACCCACCACCTTCGCCAGGTCCTCCGCCTTCTTGAGGTCATCATAAGCCTTAGCGAGTTCGTCTTGACTCTTTAGCCCTGCCAGAGCACGGAAAGGATAGACGTAAACGTCCAAGCCCTTGTCATGAAGCCCTCGTTCAAATCGGTACCCAAGCAAGGCCCCTAAGGATTGTCCCTGACGCACCCCATCAAGGAGCCATTGGGAACGCTGAACCCGGTCAGAAGAGAGATCCACCGCAAGCGGATCCCCTTGTGCGTCTTGCTTGTGCGATAGATAGCCGCTACGTAGTACCGCTGCCGCGGCGGCTTGGGCCAGGGAGGGAGCTTGTACAAAGCCCTTATTCCCATCCGAAGCATACAAAGGTCCACCCGTGTCTCCTGGTGGTACCGGGAGTTGGCGAAGGCCGGGACCCGGACGCACATTTTCCAGCCAACCATAACCGCCGAAACGAAGACCGGATGGAGTATTCCCTCGCAACATTTTCATCCGTTTCGTGGCCAGGGACGTAACCCATGCATCCCACCGATATGTGGATGCGTCCATCGTCTCAGCCATCAGGAGCTGCAACGCCGCCACAGTTTGAGTTTCGAGCTGCGCAAGACTCTGGAGGAACGCCTCCAGTTCCGGTGCCGGCGGATTCATTAGTTTTAATGCGGCCTGCCGGAGTATCAGGTAAAGCAATGGATGAGGCTTTGGAGCATTCTTCACATCCCAATCGGGATAGCTCTCATCACGGATGGTTTCAAAGCTGCTCTGGCGCAACAGGCTCAAATAGTTGGGACTGGGGGGCAGATTGACCGCGGGATCATCCCAGGCAATCGATGAACGCTTGATCAGCAACGGATCCTCTGCGCTCAATGAACCATTGGCCAGGCGGGTCATCAGATAGCTGCAGGAGTTGGCCTCCTGACGCAACAAGGTCTGGATGTCGTTACCCAATCCAACACAAGGCGCGCTTCTCGCATAGAGGCGCCATGTCTGTCTCAGTGCACTCAGCCCCTTCGCGAGTGCAGAATCATCTCCGGTCTCCTGCAGCGACTTCCAACGATTGAGGGAGGTGGCGGGAAGCAAGCCATATGGTTGGTTCCCCACTCGAAACGAGGGTAAGGGGCCGCGAGCCCGGACGGAATCGTTCCAATGGTCTCGAATAAACTCGGCGCTCACCTGCGCGGAGAGCTGGCTCAGAAACGGAGTATCCAAAACCGGCCACAGTGCTGCGCTCATCGCTTGCGACGCGCGTTGCTCCTCCTGGTTTGAGCCTCGCAAATGAGCAAAGACGGAAAGATCAATCCCCAATGCCGATGCCACAGCTTCGCCATCAGATCTGTCACCAGCCTGGACCAGGGGATCGCCGCGCTCGACCTCAAAATTGCGGTCACCCTCGAGGTCACTGGAGGAATACCCCGAAGAGGATTCGGTTGTGTTGTTGGTCGGAGTGTCTTGCTCTACAAGAGCGAGTTCATGGGTGTAATGTTGGGCATCCAGCAGGCCAGCCAGGCGTGAGGCAGAATCTCCAGCGTTCAGGGTGGACTTGATTCCCACTACGAGAAGCCTTTCGAAACCTCCCTGGGCTTGGTCATTGGTCAGCGAAATTCGCAGACCCATGCCAACCGCAACAGCGGCCTCGAAATCAATCATCCAACGCATGCCATCGTCTACAGGCGGAAGGCCATCTCCCACCGTAGCCGAGTCAGCCAGCGGCGACAAGCCTGTTGCTAGAAGATCTGGAATGGGATTCCCCCAAGCCGTGAAGACCGGTCGACCGCTACGATACCCCACAGCAACCCAGCGGTCCGCTAGGACCTCGGTCTGCGGGGCACGTGTCCAGGACCCATCGCGACGCGTCACTGTACCCGGGTTGGCCGGATCGAGTACTCGTGCAATCCATGCAGCACGCTGAATCCCGAACCGGTCGGCTAGCTGCCGCCACGCCAGTTTCTTCTTTTCTATATCGTCCGCCGCTGCAGTCGTGTTGGTCCAGAACTGCCTCCCCCAACGCTCTTCCTCCTCGGTGAGGCCTGGCTCGTGAGTATCATTGTGGATGTCATCAGGGAAGATGCGCAGCAAGAGATTGACCCCGCTCCCGTCGTTGGGGGGGGACACGAACCGTGTCTCCAGGCGGATCGGAAAGAGCAGCAGAGGATGGAGAGTCTGCATCATCCCTAGAAGACCCGCGGTTGCCGCATCTCGTGCCGTGCGGAACTCCTCCAAACGGCTCGCGAGATCAGCAACCTGGCTTCTGGCACTGTCCGCCGCTGTCTGGGCGCCAGGGATCTGACTATTGACCTGGTTGAGTTCTGCCTGGCATTGACTTTGTTTTTGAAGAAGCCCGGCTTGCAGGCGATGGGCATCCCCAGCCCGATCCAACGCATCGTCGTACAATCCCTGAAGCCGTCTCAAATCTCTTTCCCAGGCTGCAATATCCTGAGGATTCACATCGTCGCCAAAGTCAGTATCAATAACCCTCACTTTATGGTCCTCCACTAATTTGATCGCTGATTTGTTGAGACATTTGCGAGACGGATGAATCGGCAGCCTGCACTGCAGCGTTGGCCGCGGGCAATTGGTTATTAATGTCGGTCAACTCGGCCAGGAGTTGATCACGACGAGTCATCAGTGACGCCAGGGCAGCATCTGCAGCGGCAGACGCATCGACTGCTGCAGCGTAGTTGTCTTCCAGCTCCATCACGCGTGAAGAGAGTTCGGCCGCTGTCTGTTCCAAAGCGGACCTGTCCATAGGGTCCCGATCGATCTCATCACTCCATTGAATGAGATCATTCAGCCGCTGCTGAGCAGCCGCCAACTGATCGCGCCCGGCTGAAAGGGCTTGATTGAGCTGTGCAAGGATCGCAGTGGCCTGTGCAGCCCGGGCTTGTGCCGCCTGGAGGTCAGCAGCAGCTTGAGAAACGGCCTGATTGACAGCGTTCAGGCGACTATGAGCCAGTGTTGCAGCGGATTGAGCCTGATTGCGCTGTTCGGTTAGTTGATCGAAGCTTTTCTTCCAATTCTTCCATCCAGGATTGGGAATTGGCTTGTTAAGTGGTCCAATAATGAACGGATCGGGTTCGTCTGCCGACATGGCGTTAACCTGGCTATTCAGGGTTGCCACGTTCTGGTCTGCAGCCGCAGCTGCGGCCTGAAGAGGTGGTAACTGCGACTGAGCATCGGTCAACTGGCCTTGCGCCGCATTCTCCTGCGACTGTGCGTCTGCAATTGCCTGTTGCTGGGCTTCCGCCTGAGCCGTGAGACTCGTTACATTGTCTTCGGCTTTCTGAACATCGGCTTGAGATCGCGCCTTTTCATTTTGCAGGTATGGCATTTCTTCTCCTGTTACGTCCCGTTTAACCACGTCCTGGCATGGATTGCCATGCGGAAAGGACGTTGTCGAGTAATAAAGGCCATGTGGGCTGAGTTTTTTCCCCAAGGAACATTGTCAAGAACTGCTCCCTGAAGCGCTCCACCGATGGCAACATAGATCAACTGTTGAAGAGACTTTTCATCGGCAGCCAAATTCCCCCAGGAGAGATCGCTCCAGTGGTTGGGCACGCCACCGTAAGTCGTGGCCACATCCAGGCCGAACCGCGGCTCAGTCGGTTGCTGCTGTAACACAAAGAACCATCCGGGGTCCCCCCCATTCACGTCGTCGGCGCCACGGACTTCTTGTTCCGTCAAGGGAAACCCAAGCATGGTGACATCGGGCGAACGCGTTGCCCGGAAGAGAGGATAGCGTTCCTCAGTACCGAGTTCCCGGCGTGTCCCGTCGGCAGACCAGACGGCCTGTGCCGCGTAGATAATGGCCCGTGGGTAACGACGCAACAAATCCCCTCGAAGCAGCAAAACCATTTGGCCCTCGGAGCTTCCCATCCCGGCGTTTTCACCCAGATGTGCGGCGTCAGGCCAGGCTGTCACCGGCGGGATATCCTTGAGTCCTTCTCTTTCGTCCGGTGTGGGTACCGGAACACGCCCGCGAATATCCCAGAATTGTTGGAAGTAGGTTCCTCTCTGATCCGTCGGGAAGCCACGCCACAGGAGTTCGCGGGCCATCTCATGATTTAGGCCCACCATGTAGGCTTCGATAAAGCGAGGATTGGTCTCCAGCAAAGTAATGGTATTGGGCGGAACTTGTTCCAACCCCGGGAGCAAAGAGTCCTGAAAATAGTCTCGCAAAGGCTCATACATGGGGGGATCAAACTGAGGAGCAAAACTGATCAGGTCGGTGCTCTGTGCACCGGGGTTCTCTTCCTGAACTGCAGCTAAAACGGTCAGGCTGGGATTGAGCATCTTAAGTAAGCTCATCTTCGTGTTGTGGGCTTTAGCAATCGTCGCTTCTCTTTTTGCTTCAGGCTCCGGCATCGCGATCGTGGCGGAGACCCCCGCTAAGCGCAGTGTGGGCTTCATTTCTGTTCTTTCCTGGGGTTGTGCCAGTGCTGTCAGTTCACTCAGCCCTTTCTGAAGGCGGCGGGAACTGGTGTCTGTTCTTTCCTCAACCGTCCTTTTTCTTTGAGTCGCCACCTCCAATCGGCGTGCGATTGGGCCTCGCTGACGGGTCATGCGGCGGTAAGCGGCAGAGGTGATGGGATGACCCGTAGACAATTTCGTCTCGTTTTTCTCCGCCATATTCGGTTGAACCGGTGCGGTGACTTGCAGGAATTCCTTGATCGGGAGAGACAGGAAATGCTTGTCACTCAACACCTGACCCACCGCCTCGGACAATTGAGCACGCCTAAGCCGCTGATCATCCTGTTCATGTTGAGCTAGTTGCTCCCAGGCTGAGGCCATCAACTGCTCCTGTTCAAAGCGGACCACTGTAGCGCCAAGCCCGGCCGCTACCCTATGCCGGGGGTCCATATTCAGTTCCCGGAACCAATTCGGAGGATTGTCGTCATCGGGGATTGCCCGCTGTTTGGCATGCCACTGCCCGTACAGCGGCGGTCCCACAATGGCAGGTTCGTCTCCCGGCGGGGTTAGTTCGGCCGGTGTATTGAGAATGTTCTTTAGGGCAGTCTGAAACGGCACGCGGGAGTCGTCGGGCCAAGGGGTTGATTCAGTTTGGGGAGTGCGAAGTGGGCCTTCAAGTCCAAGGACTGGTCCGGGACCATCGGCAGGAAGTTCCGGCATCCCCCATCCCGGATTCGTGATACTCATCGGATTAAGCCCCACACTGGACGGCAGGATACGGGGTACAAGCCGACGAGCCAGTGCTTCGAAATCCCCTTCAACCCCCGTACTGAATTCCCAATAATAATAGACGGGAAGCCGGATGGGACTGCCACCATCAGCGCCAGTGCTCTGCGACCAGGCGGGATTCAAAGCCTTTTCATCGTCCGGTGTCACGGGTTCCCCTAGTCCGGACTTCCGCCCTACGTCAAAAGTTGGAACCAGGCAGGCGTAGTATCCAGTCTTCGGGTCGAGGCGACGGGGAGAGACTAACCTGGAGACGGTCTTTTCCGGACTTTGCTTCAGCAGGTCGCTCAGCGCCTTCTGCCGTGTCTTTTCATCGAGCGAGGGATCCATGATTCGAGTGCTACCTTCGACAATTTGCGCGTGAGCCCAGGCCCATGCTTCCGCCAGGTCCGGAAGCTCTTGTCGCGGGCATTCCAGAACCGGCAAGGGCTGGGTCGGAGTCACCGTGATCGTTGCATTGGCTTTCGGCACTGCCACCAGGCAGATCCACGGTTGCAGGTGTCCGGCAGCGTCGGGGACAACAGGCGAAAGTAACCAGGGGAAATCAGGCAAGTCACACTCGATCAATGGAAAGTAGTTCGGCTCAAAGTCCGTGGCCAGATGATGCGGATCTGTGCGAATCACTTCGCGTGGATCGATGCCGGTTACGTCCCCGGGTCCGTACAGCTGCACAGGAACATCGACGTCAATTCTGTTGTTCACTCGCAATTTGATCGGCACGGCCAAATGACCACCCTGGACGGTCGCCATACCGGCCGTTGTGATCCCGGCATGCAAACCCTGACGCAACCATGAAAATAGGCGTGCTATGGTCGTGTCTGTCGAATTGTCTGGCATATTCCTCGCTCCTTTGAAAATCTCCGTTACGCCACCTGTTGGAGGGTACGATAGCGGGCATTGCCGGAGCGGCGCAGCAGGGCCTGTCCGGCCGCCCCGGTCCCCACCACCCCCTCCAGCACCACGGCCGTCATCACATACCTCTGGGCCGAGGGAGCCTCCTCGAGGGATGCCTGGCCCGGCACCAGCTGCAGCGTCTCATACTCCAGCGCCCCGTCGGTGGCTGCATCATAGGCATACCCCACCTGGTCCGTCCCCAATCCCAACCCCGCCTGCTGCGCCTCAAACGAGGGCCGCGACAGCTTCTGGTCGTCGCTCAGCGCCAGGTACTGCCCCAGCGCAAACGCCTCCTCCAGCACCGTCGCCTCCAACCCGGTCTCCCCTCCGCCCGTCCCCACCGCCGCCAACGTGAATTGCCGGTCCCCCGCCAGCGGCGCATTGCCATACCGGTCGATCGCCAGGTTCAGCGGCACCACCCGCTGCCGTACCCGCAACTCCGCCCGTGGATGCACCCGCAGCGTCGACCCGTCCCCCCCGTCCCGAAACGTCACCAGCCCGTGCTCCCCGCCCCCCAACTCCCCGCTCCAGTTGCGCGCATCTCCCAGCGCCGCCACCAGCAGCCCCAGCACGTCCACCGCCTCCGGTAACGCCGGCGGCTCATCCGCCCCAAACCGATGATCGATACTGACCGAAACCTTGAAGAACAAGACCTTGAAGGTCGCCTTGCCCCGCACCTGCCAGGGCGTCGGCCCCGATAGCGTCCCCTCCAGAAAGATCCCCATCAGCAGGTGCCCGTGGTAGCGCAGCGCCACCCCCGCCCCAATGTCCACCTCGAAGGCGAACGGCGCCAGGTGAAACAACGCATCAAACCCCAGGTACCCGTCCACCGTGAACCCGCTCTCGGCCGCGTGCAAATCCAGCCGCGCCCCAAACTGCACCGTGTTGGAGGTCAATGCCAGATAACTCTCGCAGCGCAGTCGCAAATCATCCCC
>DATKMG010000209.1:0-5642 GCA_035541995.1 Terriglobia bacterium | reverse complement strand
ATGATGTACGGATTCTGGGGCGAAGGACACACGAGCGACTTGAAGAATCCATTTCCGGACTACCCCACCGCAGAGCGAACGATGGTCGGACTCACGAGACTCCAGCTTGATACTTGGAAGAAGACACCATTGGCCGTAAATACGCAACCCGACATCAGTCAGGTGGGCAACCGGGAAGTGCACGATATGTGTGTGCGGGAAGGCTGCTGGCTGCGGTCGGACTCTATTCTGGATATCGAGGAACCAATTCAAGTTGAGTCCTTGGCGAACCGTCCTCCATGGCTGGCTGTGGTGATGGAAGACGGGGCGTATCGGGATTACAGTCTTGCCGGTCTTCCCGAGGACGAGGCTGGCATTAATCTGCGGGAAAAGGCCATGCTGCATGTGCTCGATCTGGGTGGCAATTACTGGTCTCTGTGGACAGAAGGGGAAAATTTGAAGCGCTACAACGAGCGCTATCCACGAGGCTTTGCGATCCTTCAACAGAGGATGGGTTACCGTGTCCGTCCTTCGTGGGTGTGGCAGAGAAAGCGGTATGGAACCAGTGAAGTGATTGTCTGTGTTACAAACGATGGCGTGGCGGGGGTGCCGGGAGTGCTTCACCTTTCACTGGAGAGTATAGACGAGAAGTTTCGGGTGCGTGGGAGCCTCGATGCGGGTCATCCGTATGGAGGAAGGATCCGCGAGGCGAGTTTCGTGCTGCCGCCGGGAATGGAGGGCAAGCGGCTGAAACTGCGTGCTGAGATCGAGACCAAGGGAGTATTGCGTCCGGTCCGATGGGCTTGTGAGCAACCTCTCGAAGCAGATGGGGCGTTGGCGATCGAACTGAAGCGCTTTGATGCCGATGGGTGGCGCAAGGGGGTGTAGCGAATTCGTGGCCACGCCGACTGCGAAGAGCTTGCGGCTCTCTCCTCAGAGACACCCAGTTCCAATGTTGCTGTTGGCCGCAAAAAAATAAACGCAAAGGCGCAAGGACGCAAAGAAACAGAAAAGATTTCCGACATAGATGAGCATCGATGAACCTGAATCCTAGGAAAGTATGTTGGCGCCGGAATTTCTTTATCTTAGCCCAGATCTCCTGGATGGATCAGCCAAACCCCGTTTGCCCTTTGGGCGACCGGTTCATATTTGATCAAGGGTTGTCTACCTGCACACACTCTAAATGGCTCTCTTCGCCTTGGCGCCCTTGCGCCTTTGCGTTAAGTCTTTAGCCCGGATTTCTCACCCTGATCAAGTAGGTTTCAATGGCATTGCCGGGTACTGTAATGATTAGCGAACTGTCAGCCACCGGGACTTCGTCGGTGACAGTCTCAACGTGCGTCGCATGCTGTGAAGAGTGAATATCCCACCCCGTCAACCTGACTGTAGGATTCGAAGTTGAGTCCGACATGTTCCAGACGCGAAGTGCGATTCCTGCGTTCAGAATGCCATCTTCTGACGGCTTCAATGCCCACAAGAGCACATTGGGGTCACTAACTGTCAGCAGACTGTGCGAGTTCTCGCTGTAGGAGGTCGAGCTGCCAGTAACCGGCCCTGCCACTAGAGGATTCTGGTGCTCCAGGCCGAACTTCATTGCTTCAGTTTGATCATAGGCCCCGTGAGTTCGCAGGGCAAACCGCTGCAGGAAATAACCATCCCCTCCCTGATTGTAGACCCCCAGATTAGGGCCGTCGATTTGCCCGCCAACCAGAACGTTGATCTGCGGGGTGGTCACATCCAATGAAGTTAAAGTGCTACTTCCTGTCTTCATGAAGAGACAGTCAGCTTTGGCCAGCGTCACCCCTGTACCCCCAGCGCTCATGTCGGCGAAATGATTAAGCGTGAGCCAGTCATAACGGGCGTGATGACTGGAATAATGCCCGTCGGGCTGAAGTCTGGCGTGAATGATGTCCCCCACTTCCTCATGCCAGATATCAGGGGGACTCAAATTGAAGCTGAACGCCCATGCGGGCGGGTTATCGCCAACGGAACCGAAGTTCTGGGTAATCTCGTTCCGAATGTCAATACGGCCGGAATTGCGATAGAGGGTAACCCTGGTAGTGTGCATCAGTGGAGACGGTACATTCTTGATTTTCAGTGTGGCTGACACAATGCCTGCGTTTTCTACTTCCATGGTCCCATTGCCTGGGCCCAGGTCATTGACGGCCCTTCCGTTGACTTCCTTCACAAATTGTCTCTGGCTCGACTTCTCCACGAGGCTGGTTATTGCCCCATTTGCTCCCACCAACAACGAATAGAACTCGTTAGACAGTGAGCCCTTCCCAGCATTCGCACTTATCGAGTCAACAAAGGGATGTCCCTGACCCGGACGAATCTCGAAGACTTTGAACCCGACTGACGGCACTTTCTGCGCAAGAACACGAACGTATTGTTGGTGGCTGCCGACAGTGACAATCTGTGAGGGAGTCTCCTGGCCGGTTGCAAGGTCGATCACCTGGAGCGGAGCAGGCTCCGAGTAGGGGAAGTCTGCGACGTCAGTTCGCTCCCAGCTGAGCGGGTTGAACACATAAAACCGAGTGTTCTGATCACTCTTCTGAATCAGGTTGCCCAAAGCGAAAGAGGCCTCACTCTGCAACTTGTCGACATAGCTTTCCACTTGGCCAGCCAGTCGTCTTGCCCAATGGCCTAGTGCATCTTTCCAAACAACGTTACGATCCGCCGTCCAGTCGTGGTTGAAGTAAAGGCCCATGTTCATAAATGCCAGATCTCGTTCGGTCTCTCGCCCATTCATGAACTTGGGATTCTTCAGGCTTACTAGCGTGGCCATCGCTTCTGCATTGCGGAGCTTCTCAATGCTCCGCTTCACGCGGGCTGTGATTTCGGAAGCCGATGCGGGATAGAGATCCCATTCATTTCCGAAAGCTGCAGAGTAGTGTGGAAAACTCGGGTCCTGGGCATAAGTTCTCTCGAAATCCTGGAAGAAATCGATTTCGTTGGAGTTTCTTACATGCAGTCCGGGCGAGCTTTTCTGGCGGGAGACGTCTTCAAACTGGGTGGTCTCGGTCTCAAGATCGTCCCAGCCCTTCCCAAACGCAGCTCTTATCAGCGGATAAGGCCAGAGGCTTTTGTAGGTCGAATTGCCGAGCATGAAATCCACAATCCGGTCAGGATAACGGGCCTCAGCATACCCTCCCAGGCTCATGTTTCTGTCCTGTATGCCCCCGGGAGCGAGCATAGAATTCCACTTAATTAATACCTTCCTGCTCTTGTCGCGTCCCTGCCACCAATAGATTTCGTGGAGTCGAGGTGAGGTGTTGTCGGGAACACGTGTGGCGCAGTTACAGATCCCCATCCAGCAATACCTGGCTCCGGCCCCGGCGAAAAGCGAACCCAGCCCGTAGGGCATGGTCTGGTCTTCCATCGGCTGTGCCGTGATGAATCTAAGGTGGTAACGTCTTTCGATTCGGCCGGCGTAGTACATTCCGCGCAAGATTCCCTCGACCGATTGGGCCCCGTAACACACGGTAAGAGGCGTCAGAGGCACGCTAATGTGACCGTCTTTGATGCGGCTGATCAGCCTAGCAAAATTAGCCGGGTTGTTGCGCTCATATTCCCACATCCAGAGGCTGCCATCACAGTTGAAGCGAGCTTGGAAGTCGGCAGGCTGGTCTTGGGTTGCATCCGCCCGATCAAGGTAGTATTCGATCATGTTGCAGAATGCTCTACTGTAATCAGCCTCGTTTCCACTCCACATGTAGTCCGTGTGATCATCATTGGCGATGTAAATGCGCGCTGGGTCGGCGGAGAAAAACAGGGACGGGGAGAGAAGCAACATAAGCAGTGCTGCCATTATGGTTTTCATATGGAATCCTCCGACCCCAAGAAGATATCCCTTTCCTTAATATGGGGGCAACTAGGCAAACATGAAGATATAGTCGCCTTAAATTCCATATAAAGCTACGACAGGTCGTTGCACCCGGCAGGCGACGGGGGGTTGGCGATACCTGTGTATTGTGAGCCTGGGGTAGCTTCAAAATACCAGGATTGGGAGGAAACGTGTGTACCAATTGCTTTCACAGGTGCATTGAGCGTCGAAGGCTGGCCATTATTGCGGGATTTGCCCTATCCCTCACGGCCAGACCGCACCAGTTCCTTCGAATTTCAGGTCGCGGCCAACCGTCAATCTAACTTCAGCGGGATGCCGAGATGCAGGAGATTTTTTTCCGCATCTTGCGAACTTCTTCAGGCTGTCCTGCGTTTCATGTGCTAGGGAGGGAGGGTCCCTGCGTTTCGGAATTCCTCCCCCAGAACGGGTTTGGCCCAGACAATCTCCCATGGCACTCCGGAACCATCAAAGCATTGTTCGGGATTGCCACGGCAGATTCTTGAGGAAGGGAGATGAAAGATGAGACGGTATTTAATTCTGTTCTATTTGGCTCTTACTACCCAATTGTCCTTCGCTCAAACCCCTATTCGTGGCAGGGTTATTGCTGGAAGCGATCACGATTTCCTGCTAGCTCAGTACTATAGGATTCAGGGGACCAATAGGGAGATCGGAAAAGCACTGGCACAGATTGCCAAGTCCCTGAATGTAGGAATCAAAGCGGCCCCAGATCCTATTAGGAATAAACTACAGTACCAATATTTCAAGCTGAATTATCCTCAACATTACCAGAGGATGCTGGGTGTAGCGGACGAGTATAGGGTCAATATAGACGATTATGCAATAAGCGCCTCTTCTCTCCCGTTCCTTCCTGGCCAGCCAACTTGTTCCGTGGCTTTTTATCCTGCTAATCGAACTGCCACCCAACATAATATTTTAAGTCGCAACCTGGATATGCCTGTCGAAGTCAATGCGGGCAGGCCCCATTCCTGTTCAAGACCCGTACTCTTTGAAATCTATCCCGACTCCGGGTACCCATCCCTCTACCTTTGCTTGACTGATTTATTGGGTGGTGCTGTGGAAGGAATCAATTCGGAAGGGCTGAGTCTGGCAGTATTGGGTGATGAGGTCAACAATACCGACTGCCATCCCGTGGAATCTTCCTTCGAGGTCGGCTTAAATGAAGTTCAAATCATGCGTTATTTGCTGGATAACTGCAAAAATGTGGAGGAAGCAAAAGGGAGCCTGCTATGGTTAAAGCAGTATTATCAGCTATTCCGTCTGCATTATCTCGTCGCTGACAATACAGGCAAGTCCTTTGTTTTTGAATTCTCCCGCCACCGAAATCAATCTCATATCGTAGAGGCTGACGGAATTCAGTGTGTCACAAATCACCTGCTCTCGAATCCCGATCTGGCGGATGCACCTCCGGAAAGCATCGAGCGACTGGACATCCTTAAGTCTCTGACGCTATCCAAGAACGTATTCACCCTGGATGAGATCAGGGAAATCCATTCTAAGGTTACGCCCTGGATGCCCGACTACCACCCAATATGGCCGACCTCCAGGACGCTCTGGCATTCAATCTATGATTTGGACTCGAAGAGCATGAAGGTGAAATTCTATCTGGGCGAAATGAAAGACCCAAATGATCCGAATAAAGTTGTGACAAAATACAGCGATTATGTGGAGTTCAAATTGAAATCCTAGGCTAGACTCGTCCTGCCTTTGACTACGTGGAATGAGATAAAAACCCTTGTTGATGACGGAGAGGCCCCGCATGGCCACAGCGGGAAGGACTCGCCTCTCCTCGTTGCCG
>DATKMG010000208.1:0-4853 GCA_035541995.1 Terriglobia bacterium | reverse complement strand
TGGTACGAACCAACAGGAAATTGGGCGCAGCCGCCAGCCCATCGCGTTGCTCAAATGGCAGGTTCCAAGCCTTCCATGGCGCCTAGAGCCGCAAAGTGAGCTTTCTCGGGCATCATGCCTCGGGCGAGGAATTCTTCAGTTTTCCGCTCCAAGTGATATTGCAGCTCCTCGTCCAGTTCCTTCTCGACCTGACGTCGACGGAACAGCGAGCGCAAGCGCAGCGGCACGGTGTAAAACCAGCGTTCCGGACGCATGGTTAGGCCTCCTCGAGTCGCACCACCTGTGTGATGGCTTCAGAGAGCCGGGTCCAGTTAGCCGCCTCTTTTTGGAATTCCTTGCGGCCAAGTCGGGTCAGTGAATAGTACTTGGCACGGCGGTTGTTTTCACTGGGTTTCCATTCAGCAGTGATCCAGCCTTCTTGTTCGAGCTTGTGCAGCGCAGGGTAGAGCGATCCGTCGCTGACCTGTAGGACATCCCCGGAGACTTGCTTCAAGCGCAAACTGATTGCCCAACCGTGGAGCGGTTCTAATGCCAGGATTTTCAAAATCAGCAGGTCCAAAGTTCCCTGGACCAGATCTGATGGTTTACTCATGTCACCTCCCTCGGTTACCGAGATCAGAATACACAGATTCCTCTTGGTAAGCAAGGAGGTATTCATCTGCTGTTTGCGTTCGCGATGAAAATATATATAAATAGGTCGAGCACTGGAATCAGTGACTGATGTCCACCGGTTGGTTGAATCAGAAAGTCTGTGATCCAGGTATGTAGTTGGCGCAAATCACCATGACGGTGCACCCTTGAATCGGTTGCCTGCTGTAATTATTATTCCACCAGCTTTTCTTGAGGGATGGGCTTCGGTCTATGGTTACTTTTGACCACCCCAACAAGACTCTGGTGTGGCTGCTGGGAGGGGATCCGTCAGTTCGCTGGCAGGTACTCCGGGACTTGACTGATGCATCGCCGCAAACCATCACCCGGGAACAAGAGAGAGTTGTGCACGAAGGATGGGGTAAGCGGTTGCTCAGGCTGCAGGATCCAAAGGGTACCTGGGCGGGCGGACTCTACACACCCAAGTGGACATCGACCACTTACACGATGCTTCTGCTGCGGGATCTGGGCCTCCCGCCTGGGAACAAGCAGGCCTCAAGTGCCTGCACCCTGCTGTTGGATCGCGGTTTTTACCATGACGGAGGTGTCGGATTCGGCTGGGGCAGGTCCGAGACCTGTGTTACCGGGATGGTGCTTTCCATCCTGGCGTACTTCCGATTGGAAGACAACCGACTGGACAGGATCGCGAGACACCTGCTCGACCGGCAGATGCCGGATGGGGGCTGGAATTGCCGTCAACCCTTTGGGGCAGTGCATGGGTCCGTGCACACGACCATCTCGGTGCTGGAGGGATTGGCAGACTACGAACGGTTCCGCGGGAGGAATCTGCGCAGATTGAAGGCCGCCCAGAAGCGCGGCCGCGAGTTCCTGCTTGCACACCGCCTCTTTCGATCTCACCACTCGGGAGCGGTCATCAATCCAATTTTCCTGCGGTTGGCCTTCCCACCGCGTTGGCACTATGACATATTGCGAGCATTGGATTACTTCCGTGCGAGTGATGCGCCTGTAGACGAACGCCTAACCGATGCCATCGCTGTGCTGAGATCCAAACAACTCACCGACGGTCGCTGGAAACTTGAGCACTCCTTCCGTGGGCATGAGTTCTTTGCGTTGGAGCGGGTCGGCAGCCCCTCCAGGTGGAACACACTGCGTGCTCTTCGCGTCTTGCGCTGGTGGGAGCGGAAGAGCGGCCCTGAGGCATTAAGATTCGTTTAGATCGTGGAGGAACCGTGACGTTGCTACGGTAAGTCTGCCCACTGCTGGTCGGTAAAAGATCCAGACTTCGCCTCTGTGAACCACCGCAGCCGAGTCGAAGAAGCTACTTCCGGCTGAATGGCACAATCCAGATGTTCCGGTACCGGACTTTACTGCCGTGATTCTGGAGCAGAATGGGGCCCTCCTTCGGAACAGGACCGCTCATACCTGCCCGAGTGAAATCCGCTAGGATTTCGACATTGTCATGAATCAGGATCCCGTTGTGGTAAACGGTGATTCGGGGCTTTTCAACGACTTTATGGTCGACGCCCAGCCTCGGCCCTCGAAATGTGATGTCGTAAGACTGCCATTGCCCGGCTGGTTTGCAGGCATTGATGTCCGGTTCCTTTTGCTCATAGATAGACCCGCACATCCCATTCGCGTATGTCTCATTATTGAAGGAATCCAGGACCTGAATCTCGTATCGGCCGTGGTTGTAAACACCGCTGTTTCCGCGTTCCTGGCTCTTTAGATTGCCGGGCAAAACGGGGATATTGAATTCCACATGCAGCTGATAGTCCCCGAAGTCCTGAATAGTAATCAAATCCGGGGTGCCAGGGGTAACTTCCATGGCCCCATCAACAATCTTCCACTTCGCTGCTTCTCCGGTGTCCCGATGTTTCCATGCCGAAAGATCTTTGCCGTCAAATAAGATAACAGCACCTTGGGGAGGGACAGCCATGAGCGCAGGATCTTTGAACAGGTCAGCCGCCATATTCGGGGAAACAAGAATGAACTGCAAGATGCCTGCAACGAGAATGAAAGGAGTTATTAGGAAGCGCCTGTGGGTTGACACGTCTTTTACCTCTTTCAAAAATGATAGGGAATTGGGATTATCCGGACACTCTGGGCCATTAGGTATCCTGAATGCTGTTCGTATCGCTCCCACGGGAGCTACGGGAGTAATGATGACTCATTGAGGAAATCGGTCCCGCACGTCTGAAATGCCAAGTCGAGAAACAAACAATTTCACTGTGACCACTTTGTCGGCCGGCGGTCCCAGCGGTGCAATCGGAGCTTGCCGTACAGATCGGCCGGCAGAGGACCCGCGTCACTGCAAGCCATATTCGATTCCACGTGCTTCGGCCTTCGCATGCCAGGTATGATGGTGCTCACCGTAGAGTTATTCAGGATGAAGCGCAACGCCATTTCGGGCATCGTAAGCCCGGATGGAATCAGGGGACGAAGAGCATCAGCGCGATCCACGCTGGCATGAAGGTTCTCGGGAACAAAGTACGTATTGCGCCAGTCTCCTTTAGGCCAACGGCTGTCTTTGGTTAGGGTTCCAGTCAAGGTGCCCTCGTCAAACGGCACACGTGCAATGACGGCCACATCCATATCCCGGCAGGCAGGGAATAATTCGTCTTCGGGGTTTTGATCGAAAATATTATAGATCACCTGGACAGCATCCACGAACCCGCTGCGAACGGCCTTCACTCCGTTCCAAGGCTCCCAGCGATTGATGCTGATCCCTACGGCCCGAATGAGACCTTGACGCCGAAGGGCCTCCATGGCCTTGATCCAGCGGTCATCTTGGAGCCAACTATCCTCCCAAACATGGAATTGCACCAAATCGAACGCCTCAAGACCTGAGTTTTCCAAGCTTTTATGGACATATTCATGAACATGGTCTGGCGGGAAACAATCGTCCAGGGTGTAATCCTGCCGACTTGGCCATTTGAGATTTTTCGGAGGAACCTTGGTGGCTGCATAGAGCCGCCTGCTTGAATTAGCGCGAAAGATCCGGCCCAAGAGTTTCTCGCTGTGACCAGCACCATACGCCCAAGCTGTGTCGAAGAAGTTGCAACCAAGGTCGACTGCACGCTGCAACGCAGCCAGCGACTCCTGGTCATCAGATCCAGTCCAGCCGGCCACCCCCCACATGCCGTACCCAATTTCGCTGACTTCCCATCCCGTCTTTCCAAATCGGCGATATTTCATAGACTCCTTTTGAGAATCAAGGTGGGTTTGAATGCCCTCGCATTATTTCAGTTACAAGTGGACGAGCGGGTGACCGCCGTCACCCTGCGAGGCCGCGTTTGCCAAGTTGTCTGCAGCTTCGCGGTTGACCGCGGTCACCCACTCAGCCCTCCAGAATTCTTCCTTCACCTGGCCCATAACACGTCCTCTAAGTCGCATCCAAGCCGCTCTTATCGGCCCGTAAGGCCGGAGAAAGCCGCTTTGCCAAACACATAGATGAGCCAAACTCCGATGACCGCTGGCAAGGTCTTTTGGAGCCGTGTTTTCCGGGCGGTCTCCGCAAACCCGACCGCCAGCAAGTAGAGAAACCACAAGCTTAAAACATCCAGGGAGCTGGCGAGACTATAAAGAAACTTGCTTGTTTCGGCTGGGTCCACGAAGAATCCCACATTAGTCGCGGTGGCGTTTCTTAAATCAAAGTTGCTGAAATCCTTGGTGGCATAAACAGTCACCAGCGTCAGTGCCGTTGTAATTACTGAATAAGCAAAAAATGAGTGTGTTACTATCGAAAAAGCCTGCTTAAAACTGACCTCCACACCGACCAGCATCAATGCCAGCAGGAAAACGCCGGCCATTGCCAGTAGCATAATTGGTAGAAAGATGAGGGGGTTTACATACATCATGGTCTTGACAAAGCCACTTTCTGCGATCCCCTCTGCCTGAGGATTGCCCTGCAAGGTGGTACGCATCATGTTGGCAATTCCCATCCGGTTGATCATCAGTGTCACAGCCACTAAAGACAGAATCATACAGGCCGACAGGGGCAAGAGCCAGCTCGGCTTGGCGCCAATGGAACGAAAGGCCGCTTGCGGCTGGAAGATCACCCCGAATAAGTTGGCGAGACCTCCTCTCTCGATGGGAGGGGGCGAGGAGTTTTCGGAGGAGGAGCCTGACAAGGCGGGGGGAATCTCTAACGGCCTATCCATGGGAGCTCCTTTTCAGCCTGAAAAAGATTGTCTGCTATAACCCACCAAGGCTAACCAGTTTCTGTCGCGAAATTCGGAAAGAAG
>DATKMG010000207.1:0-3590 GCA_035541995.1 Terriglobia bacterium | reverse complement strand
GAGGGAAACACGAAGATCTGGGCCGACTTGTAAAACACCCGGAGAGTCTCATAAGGAACGAAACCCAGGAAACGTACATCGTGTTGGACCCCGCTTCGGACCACAGTACGTCTCAGGAATTGATGTTTGGAGAGTTCATCTCCAATAATCATTAGCTTCAGGTTCTTCCAACGCTCATCTTCGCGCAGTTCAGACTTCAATACAGAAAATGCTTCAATCAGTCGAGCCACATTCTTGTGAGGCCTGATGTTGCCGGCATAAAGGAGGAACGGGTCCTGGATCTGATATCGCTCCAACACCTGACGCTCCTCCTCCGGGGTAGTGTGGGCCACGGCCAGTTCATCAATACCATTGTAAACCACAGTGACCTTCTCCTCCGGGACTCCAAAAAGCCGCACCAGATCCCGTCGTGTGGCCTCTGAAACCGCAATGATGCAGCTGCAATTGCAGGTCGCCCGGCGAGTCGCCTTCTTGGCCTTCTCATAAGCGCCCCGGGAGCTAGCGTAGTTTGGGAAGAGAATGTGTACGCAGTCATGAACGGTTATCACCGACTTGCAAGGCAGGAAGCGTGGTTCCCGATAATGAGGGGTGTGTAACAACCGGATTTGCCTCTTCCGGAGGAGGTGGGGAAGCACCAAATCATTCCACAACATACTATCGTTGGTTGGATCGATAAGAAACCGGAAATTCTGCGGCAGTTCCCCCAGTTCGGCCCGTTCCTGTTCGTGACTGATGAGGCAGAATTCCTCTTCCTGAGTGATCGCGGCAAAACGCTGCACCAGATTCCGAATGTAGGTGCCAATTCCAAAGTCGTTTAGTTTTCGGACATCAAACGCGATCTTCATAAAGTATTTATTCTGGGGGAGTTTCACCGTCTCCGGCCGCCTCATCGGGTGTGTCAACCGGCGCGGGGGATTCCTTCAGGGTCGGAGCCAACCCCGGAAAATCTGCCACTGGAGCGTTGGCCAGCACATGTTGCATGAAGTCAATCCAGACTGGAAGTGCTGCTCGGGCTCCGGTCTCCGCTTTGCCCAGGGTCTTCTTTTGGTCGAACCCGACCCACACGCCGCAGGTCAACTTCGGAGTGAAACCGATGAACCAGGCATCCGTGAAGTCATTGGTAGTCCCGGTTTTCCCGGCTACTGGCTGTTTAAGGACTTTGGCTTGTTGGGCGGTGCCGAATTCCACCACTCCTCTCAAGAGTTGAACCATGGCGCGGGCAGTCTGCTGGGAAATGACTTCCTTGACGTCAACCTGGTTCTCCTCCAGGATCTCGCCATTGTAATCAGAAACGGTCTTGAGGAATCTGGGAAGAATTCGAACTCCATCGTTTGGGAATGCCGTGTAAGCCGAAGTCATCTCAAGTAAGGTAATTTCAGCTGAGCCGAGGGCCAATGGTAGATAGGGGGCCAGGTTTGGACTGGTCACGCCGAACCGCTTGACGTATTCAATCCCCTTTTCAACGCCAAATCGGCTCAAGAGTTTCACTGCTGGTATGTTGCGGGATTGAGCCAAGGCGCGCCGCAGCGTGATGGTCCCCTCAAACTTACGATCGTAATTCTGCGGGGTCCAAACCCCCTGGCCGCTGGGGTAGCTGACGGGGGTGTCGGAGACAGTATCGTTGGGGGCCATTCCCTGATCTAGGGCCATGGTGTAAACAAAAGGCTTGAAAGCCGAACCGGTTTGCCGAAGAGCTTGGGTGGCTCGATTGAATTTGCTGGTATCAAAGTCGGAGCCTCCAACCATGGCTTTGATTTCTCCCGTATCTGACTCAATCGCCACCAGAGCACCCTGAACCAAGGGCTTCTGATCCAGCTCCACTTTTAACTGTTTCCTGCTAGAATCGACACTCAGAATCTTTAGCAATACCAGGTCACCGGGTTCAAGGATCGCTGCGGGATACCGCCTACCTGTCCAGGCGATGCTCTGTTCATTCAAAACGGCTTCGTATTCTCCCACCTTGGCGCGGGCTTCTCTGGCCTTAATGGAAGTAACTAATCCAGTTATCCTGCTGCCCGGCGAGGCTGGCCTTTTCCAGTCTCTGTGCTCGTAACTCCCCAGTGCGCCCAGGTGCTGCTTCAGGATATTGGTCTGGACGCCATGCCAGCCGTGACGGCGATCATAGGCTCCCAGACCCTGCAACAACGCCTGATTCGCCGCCTGTTGCATATCGACATTCAAGGTCGTATAGACTCTCAGTCCTTTCTCATGAACGGTTTCAGGTCCGTATTTCCGTTCCAGATAACGGCGCAATTCTTCGACAAAATAAGGAGCCAGGCTGTTTTGGCGTCCTGATACCTTCAGACCTAACTCCTTGGCTTTTGCCTTCTCCCCATCAACCTTCGAGATTTTCTTATCGGAGATCATGCGATCAATGACGTGATCCCGCCGTACCTTGGCGCGATCGGGCCGCTCTATAGGAGAATAGAGATGAACTGTGGCCGGAAGCCCTGCCAGCAAAGCTACTTCGTGGAGCTCGAGATCTTTGAGGGTCTTGCTAAAGTAATACTGGGCAGCCGCCTCGAACCCGTACGTGCCATGGCCTAAATAAACTTGATTGCAGTAAAGTGTGAGGATCTGCGCTTTGGTATAAAACCGCTCAATCTGGAGGGTAAACAACAATTCTTGAAACTTCCGCTTGAAACTCTTCTCGTTGGACAAAAAACAAATTCGGCTCAATTGCTGGGTAATAGTGCTGGCACCTTCCACCGGTCGCCAGGCCAGGAGGTCTTTGACTGCAGCACGGAAAACTCCATAGAAATCAACTCCCCAATGGTTCTGAAAACGTCGGTCCTCAGTTGCCACTACTGCTTCCTTCATGAGCCTGGGAATCTGCTCGTAGGACACGACAATTCGTCGCTGCAAAGCAAAGGAACCAATGATTTGCCCATCGTCAGAATAGAGCTCAGTGATGACGTTAGGTCGGTAGTCTTCAAGACTCTGTACTTCCGGAAGATCACTTCGGTAGACGATGAAAAGACCGGTCAAAGCCCCGATCGCAATGGAAAGGATCAGAAGGATAAAGAATACAATCCTTCCCAGCACTTTCTTGCCCGAAATGGTCAGTGAGATTGCAGCCAAAGGTAGCACCAGCAACGGAACATATAGAGGCACAGTTGGCTCATAAATCAAGAGATCTTATGTCATTCAAAGTGTTGAGGCAAGTGTTCAAAGTAGTCTGAGCAGCGCGCTCGTTCCGAAGTCTTATTTAAGATAACCCTGCTTAGCTCCGACAGAATGACAAATGTGGTGAATCAGTCCCCTTTACCATTCCCCATTTGCTCATCAGGGCACCTTATGGGCGGAGCCTGTTAGAATTTGACTCGGCAAATCCTCTGAGATTAGCCGAGCAATTCAGTGCTTTGGACACTCTGGCGAAGATAGAGTGGCTTTGTTCTCTATTAAGATTGACAGTACTCCACTCAGATATTATATTTTGACGTGACTAAGACTGAAATGACACCGTCAGTGTAAATGATTCATTTTAAATAGGAGGCGCTCAAGATGAGCAAGATTATCGGGATAGACTTGGGGACCACTAACTCCGTTGTGGCGGTTATGGAAGGTGGGGAACCCGTTGTTATTACTAA
>DATKMG010000206.1:0-3492 GCA_035541995.1 Terriglobia bacterium | reverse complement strand
CATTACTGGTTTTCTTCTTTCTTGAGATCCAATTCGTATGTTAAGCCATCGGGAAGTTTTCGTAGCAACTCATTCAACTGCGCTCCCGTGGCTTTCGCGACTTTCAGCGAAATTTCTTGGACCCCCGTCCCCGGCCTTATTCCCCACCCCTCGACCCTTGCCTGCAAATTCAAAGCGGAAGTGGGTGGAGCGTGCAGTGGGACGTACTGACCTGACCCTCCACCAAAAATGTCTGCGGTTTCGCTTGGCGTCACCACCGGCGTTGCATTCGTGCTTGCGGCCGGGGTGCCGGACGCACCTCCAGTTGGTACTGGAGTCGGCGGAAAGAGTCCGCCTCGAGCAGGTGGAATGGATATGCCGGGGACATTGCCAAAACCATACGCTGCGGGAACAGCCTGAGGGAGGAGCACATAGGTCTCGTCGAGATGCTTTCCGGTACCTAAACGTCCTCGCATCCGCTTCCACGCTGCGTCTTCATCTTCGCCCGGCATCGCCTGAAGGTATTCCATCCCACGCAAATTGATTGCGATCCTACCGCGTGCGCAAAGCCGGATGATTCTCTCCTTCATCAAGGTTTCGCCGAGCCAGGGGATGCAATCTTCCTCGTTGGGGCGGGGTTCTTTTAATTCTTCCAAAAGTTGCCCGACAGATTTGTTCTCTTGGGCGGCCGCGAGCACGAGGGGTTCAAAGTCTTCGGGTACAAAAAGGTCACCCTTGACCGCCTCCTCGATTGCTTCCGGTATCTTGTTGCCCTGAACCTTCAGAGCCTCTACTTGAAATTTGCACTTATTGGGGTCAACGAAATTCCAAGTTTTCAGGACAGCGAATCTGTCGAAGCGGCTCTTTATCAGGTTTCGCAATTCTGTCTGAAATTTTGTGTGAAGCTTCCCGTATTCCGGGGTTTGGGTTCGCCACTCCTGTGCTTTCAAAACAGCCCGAGCATAGATAATCAGGTCGCGGTCCGCGTAGGCATTCCCACTACCAGTTCGAGGGAGGAGGAAACGAATCGTGTTTCGTCTTTTTTGTAAGTTGTCCTTGAGCCATTTTCCAAGCCTGCTGTCAATCTGGTCCAGATCTTCGGGGATGACAACAATGGGCAGCCTTTCATCCCAATATTCTGGTTTCTCGGGATCTTCCAGCCCTTTCCATGGGTCGCTTGCCCACTCTCGGGGAAGCACAACAACTTGAAAGGACCTTGCAATTTCTTCCGTTCCGCCAATTACGTAGCGAATCTCCCGCGCAAGCTGAAGATGGTCAAGCCCATCCGTGAACAGCCTGTCATTCCGAGCGTACGTCATCAGCTTTGCCTGAGGGTTCTCCTCTTCGCGGAACACGAGTCGATCACCATCAGGGTGAATGTTGAAGCTGTTGTCCACAATCGAAGAGAGTTCAACCCGAAATGCATTGTCATCGATGGGCCGGTCAGCAGTGATGTCTACTTGCAGAGTTCTAGGCGTCGCACCCGCAAGGTTTGCCGTTGCAAGAGATCTGAGCCAAAGAGCGCCAACGGCGCTCTGAAGATGTGGAACGGTCACTGCATAGTCCGGCAATGCTTCCTGTACGGAGGATAGGTTTCTCTGGGCTTTCTCGCGCAGTGCCGCATGATGCTGATTTGCAACGGAATCCAACAAAGCCACGATTCCGCTTGAATCGTCATCGAGTCGAAAGTCGGCTGCTTTGAGGATCGGTGTTGCTTCTCCGCGAGACTTGAATAGGTCCGCAAGAATGCGGATGAGATCCCGCGTTTCTTGGGCATCAGTGGCGACCAATACTTGATCTTCCAAGAGTTGCATCAAGTGTGGGGCGAACGGCCACATTTCCACAAACTCGCGACTTTTGCGCTCTTGTTCCGCAGGTGCGGTTTCCTCAAGTCGAAAGTACTCAGATACGTGAACTTGAATGACGTTTTGAATGTCGGCTGCCGGAACTTGGTCACGATTCTCAAATAGCCTATGAAGCAGCAACCGACGCCGGTCTCGATCTGCGTTGGGGCCCTTGAAATCCACTGGAATGGGATTAACACGATGAATCTGTTGGTAGGCATCGCTGTTGCCATTGCGAACTGAGACAACTAAAACGAGTAATTCCGGGTGCTCCTTGGCGATTTCTGAGAGTACCTGAATGAAGTTAAAGGCCCAGTTCCGCCAGGGGTACTGTTTAGTGTTTGTCAGACCGTCGTACCAAGTCTGAAATTCGTCCAATAGGAGTGCTGTGGGGTTTTTTCTAAGCATCTCGAGAATGAGATAATCCGGGGGGATATCTGTTTTCTTCTCGCCCATGCCCTCCCATTTCCCACGGATAAATTTGCCTTCTGGATGAGAATCGAAAAGTAGATCCCAAAGAAACTTGTAGCGTTGCCGATGAAGACTTTCGCTGATCACATGCATCTGGGAACGCAATTGCAGCTTAGCTATTTTGGGATTCCCCAGTCGAGCTGCCCATGCTTCCAACCAGTTCTTGGTTGTTGCGTCATCTGCGAGCGCATGGAATAAAACACCAAGAAGATGCGATTTGCCTTGTCCTCGCTCCCCGATGAGGACTAAGGGTCGCCCCTGGTTCGGGCTAATCGCTTCGATTGATTTGAGAACGTCACCGGTGGGATAAGTGATTTCCAAGAAGTCGCGCGCAGGGACCTGAGTTGCGCCCGTGTTCTTTTCGTTGGCAAGCTCGATCGCGGTCCCTCTGAGTCTTTTTCCTTGGAATTCTTTTCGTAGCGTGAGGCCGAGCATTGTTTCTCCAGGAGAAAACGCGTTCCCCGACACTTTTGGGACGGCAACAAGTCACAGCAGTCATTGATATTTCTGACGGGAAACTGTCACCTTGGATCATACAAGACACGGCATACAATTGACAAAAAGTACATACCTCACGTGTCCAACAGCTTCTGAGCAAGCGACAAGTCCTTTCCTGTCCGCGCCAATTGTCGATCATTCACGGGACTCTTACGATCGGATGCTCACTCTTGTGGTAGCGGTAGGCATGCCAGCAAAAGTGTGCTTGTACTGCAAGAAGAAATTTCAACCCTCACGGTACCGGCCCGATCAGCGAGTCTGTAGCTCAGCGGACTGCCAGCGCCGGCGCAGAAACGATTATCACCGCAACAAGCTGGCAACAGACCCCATCTATCGGGAGCAATGCCGGGATAGCCAAAAAGATTGGCGAGCCAGAAATCCCTCCTATATGCGGCACTACAGGGCCCGTCCCGCCGGAGATAGTGACCTGACAGGTGAACTGCGCTTGCTGCTCGAATCCGTAAAGAACAACGTGGCTTTGGATTTGAAATCCATCGACGGGCGCGCTTGGCTTGTATTCCCCAGTGGAATGGCTCTCGAAAAGAACACCCTGGCTTCGGCCAAAATTATTGTCCTGCAAGGGATTATGCGCATTCTCGAATGACCCCGAGATTTGCAAAGAACATCTCTTTGGAAGTCATTGTCAACTCGTCATATAAGGACTAGGTTGTCCACCAATTCGCATTAGGCGGCAGAGACC
>DATKMG010000205.1:0-12869 GCA_035541995.1 Terriglobia bacterium | reverse complement strand
CCATACTGGATATCCTGTTCAAGGAATGTTAAGTGTGACCGTTCTTACCGATTCTGGAGTAGAGGGAGACGCCATTGATGATGTCCTCTACGTTCTCGGTGTAGAGAAGAGCAAGGCTTACCTCGAGAAACATCTCGGGATCGAGGCTTTTTTTTATTTACCCGATGGAGACAAGCAGTGGAAAATGGTCAATCTTAAGAACTAGTAGTTTAATCCTGCAAGGAACCTAGTTAAGCATAGGTGCATGAGGGGGCAGCTAGCACGGTCATGAGGGCTGTCCGCCATGATCGAAGACTCAGGTGCCAATACATAAGAAAATAGTAGAGGCCAAGTTCGAGTAACAGCTCGTTGGTGAGAATTCCCGGTGGGAAGTTCGCGTGAGGATTGAAGCCAAATGATGAGTTCCAACAGAGTCGCCTTGGTAACAGGTGCCAGTCGGGGGATTGGCCGGGCAGTGGCCTTGTCGTTAGCAGACTGCCGTTTTCAGGTTCTACTCAACTTTGCCCATAGCCAGAAGGCGGCACTTCAGCTCAAAGAAGAGATCCTGCAGCGGGGTGTAGAGGCTGAGATCTTACAGGCTGATATCAGCTTGGCTGATGACCAAATCCGGTTAGTGGACTTTATGAAGGACCGTTTTGGGAGGATCGATACCCTGGTAAATAATGCTGGCATCGCGCCAAAGGTTCGGCAGGACCTGCTCAAGACGACCCAGGAAAGTTTCGATCAGCTGATCGCCGTTAATCTCCGTGGCCCCTTTTTCTTGACACAACGGATAGCAACGTGGATGGTCACGCTTAAAAGCCGGCTTGAGGAATACTCACCTTCCGTCATCAATATTTCCTCGATTTCCGCGTATACGTCTTCCCCCTCTCGTGCAGAGTATTGTATCAGCAAAGCGGGGGTCTCCATGATGAGTCAGCTTTATGCGGATCGTTTGGCGGAGTACGGGATTCCTGTGTTCGAGATTCGGCCTGGAATTATCCGGACCGACATGACAGCCGGGGTGCAGGAAAAATACGATAAACTGATTGCCGAAGGACTAACTCCGATCCGCCGCTGGGGTCTGCCAGAAGACGTCGGCAAAGCTGTAGCCGCCATCGTTCAAGGCTACTTGCCGTTTTCTACAGGCGAGGTTCTTAATGTGGACGGTGGATTTCACATGCACAGGCTGTAGGCCAGACATAGGGTTCGATGCAGATTCTGCTATGCCTGGAGATGTCGGAAGGGCGGTAAGGCTCAAATTGAAGGAACGATGTGGTATCAAGCTTGGAGGGTGGGGATCTGGGATCAACTAAGATGGCCACAGATAGTCTTCTCGGAAGAATGAGTTCAGGAGAGCGTCTTACTCCTGAAGAGTATCTGAAGGTCGTGACTGAAGCTCAATTGGACTGCCTGCAAACTACGGCTGACCAATTCCGGCAGGATCGGCATCCGGACAACGTAGTGACTTATGTCGTGGATCGGAACATCAATTACAGTAATGTCTGCTCGGCAGTTTGTACCTTCTGTGCTTTTTATCGAAAACCAGGCTCCGACGAAGGCTATGTTCTCAGTTATCACGAGATCTTTGAGAAAGTAGAGGAGACTCTGGCCTTGGGAGGGAGCGGAATCCTTATGCAAGGGGGATTACACCCCGATCTCCCACTGGAGTGGTACGAGTCGCTGTTGAGACAATTGAAGCAACGCTATGGCATTCACCTCCATTGTTTCTCCCCGCCGGAAGTATATGCCTTCTCTCAAGTTTTCGGGATCAACATCCGTGAGGTTCTACTTCGCCTGAAGCTGGCCGGACTGGACTCAGTGCCGGGCGGAGGTGCAGAGATCCTGGTGGACGAGGTACGTCGCAAGAACACGAACAAATGTAATACCCGTCAATGGCTTGAAGTAATGGAGGCGGCTCATTCTCTGGGACTGCCAACCACTGCGACGATGATGTTCGGAATGGGTGAATCCTGGGCGCACCGTGTGGAGCACCTGGAGCGGATTTACCGGCTTCAGCGAAAGACAGGAGGGTTCGTGGCCTTCATCCCGTGGACCCTTCAGCCTGACAACACCCTGATAGGACGGAGAGTCCCCGACCGGGCCTCGGGTGAAGAATATTTGCGCTGGCTGGCTTTCTCGAGAATTTATCTCGATAACATCCCAAACGTTCAAGTTTCATGGCTCACTCAGGGTATTGAGATCGGCCGAAGGGGTCTGCATTTTGGAGCCAATGACATGGGGAGTATCATGATCGAAGAAAACGTGATTTCCCCCGCAGGTGCACAACATAAAGCCACCGAGAGAATCTTACGAGAATCCATAACCGCGGAAGGTTTTCGGCCAGTCAAGAGGAAAGCCGATTACGTTAGGCTCCCTGAGCCTGAGTTCACCGAGGACGTTCAGAAGGCTTTGCTGAATAAATGAAGACACTACGACAATTGAGGACTCGCCTGCTTCATCATACAGGCAGGGCCATTGCTGATTACTCCATGATTGAGGAAGGTGACAAGATCATGGTGTGCCTGAGTGGTGGGAAAGACAGCTTTACTCTTCTGACCCTGCTGCGCGAGCTGCAGGCAAAAGCACCAGCCCATTTTGAATTGCTGGCCGTCAACCTCGATCAAAGACAACCGGGTTTCCCCAAGGAAGTGTTACCTGATTATCTTCGCTCGCTCAATCAACCGTTCAAAATCATCGAGAAAGACACTTACTCTATTGTGAAAAGAACCCTCTCTGAGGGTCAAACAACTTGCTCCCTTTGTTCTCGCCTGCGTCGCGGGATCCTGTATAATGCGGCGGTCGAATATCAATGCAACAAGATTGCCTTGGGGCACCATGCTGACGACGTTTTGGAGACCCTGCTGCTGAATCTTTTCTATGGAGGGACATTGAAGGGGATGCCTCCGGTTTTGCGCAGCGACGATGGGCGAAACCTCGTCGTCAGACCATTGGTTTACTGTAAAGAGGCCGATATCGTTTCCTTTGCCGATGGAATGAAATTTCCGATCATTCCCTGCGATCTGTGTGGGTTACAGAAGAATTTGAAACGTCGGAGGATGAAGCAGTTGATTGATACACTCGAACTGGAGATTCCGCTGGTGCGGGACTCGATGTTAGCGGCGCTGGGACACGTAGTATCCTCTCATCTACTGGATCGACGCATCTTTGATTTTAAGGCGATTTGCGCCGAGACAGGTAGCGTCCGCGCCGAATTGGATTCCGTACTAGATCACTGAAACGGAAGGAGACTCTGCAGACATGCGCATACTGGTGACCGGCGGAGCCGGGTTTATTGGATCGCACCTTTGCGAACGTCTCGTCCAGAGCGGCCAGGAAGTCATTTGCATGGACAACTTCTTTACCGGCTCCAAGAAGAATGTCTATCACCTGTTGGATCTCCATAATTTTGAAGTTCTCCGACACGATATCATCAGTCCCATCGATGTGGAGATTGACCAAATCTACAACCTGGCTTGTCCTGCTTCCCCGATCTTCTATCAGTTCAATCCGGTCCGAACCATCCAGGCTAACGTCTTGGGGGTGACCAACATGCTGGAACTGGCGAAACGGACCAAGGCCCGAATCCTGCAAGCCTCCACCTCCGAGGTATATGGGGATCCACAAGTACATCCTCAACGTGAGGACTACTGGGGGAATGTGAACCCGATTGGGGTTCGCAGCTGTTACGACGAAGGAAAGCGCGTCGCTGAGGCTCTCATGATGGATTACCACCGTCAGCATCAGGTCGACATCAAGATCGTCCGGATCTTCAACACCTATGGGCCAAGGATGGCCCTCAATGATGGGCGGGTGGTCAGCAACTTCATTGTTCAGGCCTTACGGGGAGATTCGATCACGGTCTATGGGAAAGGAAACCAGACGAGATCGTTCTGTTTCGTCTCTGACCTGGTTGAAGGGCTGGTCAAGATGATGAATACAGAAGAATTCAACGGGCCTGTCAACCTCGGCAATCCCGGGGAATTCACAATCTTGGAACTTGCGCAAAAAGTCACTGGATTAACAGGATCCCGATCTATGGTGGTGTTCGATCCCTTGCCCTCAGATGATCCTGTCAGGCGCCAGCCGGATATCACGCTGGCTCGAGCCAAACTGGGTTGGAGTCCCAGAGTAGGGTTGGATGAGGGTCTCTCGAAAACTATCGAGTATTTCAGAAAGGTGCTGGCCTGAGCGGAGGTCGACTTATGCAACATTCGCAGGGGTTTCTGAAGATTGTTAAGGACGCCAAGACCAGGATTCGCGAAATTTCAGTTGAAGAGAGCCGGCAAAAGCTGGATTCGGGGGCACCTCTCTTTTTCGTCGATGTTCGCGAAGACCATGAATGGAATCAAGGGCATGCTAAAGGAGCCATTCATTTGGGGCGTGGCATCCTGGAGAGGGACATAGAAGGTAAGATTCCCGACCATCAGGCCGAGATAGTACTTTACTGCGGAGGAGGTTACCGTTCTGCCCTTGCGGCCGACAACCTGCAGTCGATGGGCTACCGAAATGTCTTTTCCATGGTCGGCGGGTTTAAAGGATGGCTTGCAAAGGGGAATCCCGTAACCTGCGAATGATGACACGCCGTCATCTGGTTCGGCAAAAGCGTAAACCCTGCGGCAGGTCGACCCGATATTTAAATAAAGAGGATCTTAATTCCTGCCAAAAGGGAGAAACTCATGCTGGCATTTCTTCCGTTCCATTACATCATCCCGGCCTTGGTATTTATCAGTGTCATTTTGATCGTTCTGTTAGTCGGACTCTTTGTTAACAAGCAACCAGTGCCGATCAAGGATGGATTCAAACTCGGCAAAGAGCCGAAAGTCAACTATTCAATCCCTGAGAATTATTCTTCGCTTGATCCAGACTCGAAAAGACAAGTCACCATACAGAACCTCTACTTGAACCATGGTGCGACTCCGGAAGACATCGCGAGCCTCCTTGAGGTGGAAACGGCTCTTGTGGTGAATGTCCTGAGCAAGCGGGGGCATGCCAACTCTCTCAGTAAGTCGACGCATATCTAGATCTGAGACTATCGTTTTGTCCTACTCTCTTGGTACAATAGCAACAGGTGTCGATACACCCGCTTCCCAATCTTCTAACTCTAAAGCCGGAGGGAGAGTGAATCCAATGACCAGATTTCTCATCCTTGTGCCTTTGCTATTCAGTCTCACCGTAATCGCTGGAAAATACAGTGCGGCCGAACTGAAACCAGGAGACCCTGCGCCCCCCTTTTCGTTACTGGGATCGGACGGGAAGAACCACAGCTTATCGGATTTTCAGGGGAAAAAGATGGTGGTCCTCGCATGGTTTCCAAAGGCGTTCACCAGTGGTTGAACGGCGGAGTGCAAGTCATTCCGTGAGAGTGGCAAACCCCTGCAAGAGTTCCAAGTCGCTTATTTTACAGCTTGTGCAGACCCGCCGGATGTCGTCAAGAAATTAGCAGAATCATTAGGCGCAGACTATCCGATACTCAGCGATCCAGACAAGATGGTGGCCTGGGCCTATGGAGTTGTCCACGAAGGACGGGACTTACCGGAACGTTGGACCTTCTTCATCGGCAAGGACGGGAAGATTGTCTACATTGACCGTAAGGTAAACCCAGCCTCGCACGGCCAGGACGTCGTAAACAGACTAAGAGAACTGAAAATTAAGTAGTCAAAGTGACCAGGAGCGGTGTCGATTTCCCACTGCGCCGCTCCCCTCATTGATGGAATTCGATCCTGAGAGAATGCACTTTTCCTCCCTTCTGGCTGGATACCCTCCGAAACTGAATCCACTTTACAAAACGCGAGATGCACTGATCCACAAGGGAGAGTGCTTCGTCGATCTCATTTCAGGCAATGTGACCCAGCAGAATATCAATTTTCCACAGGACCAGATCGTCGAAATCTTTCGGAGGGCCCTTGCACAAGCTCGAGTATATAAGCCAGACTCCCTGGGCCAGCAGTGCGCCCGTCAGGCTATTGCTGAATACTACGATCGAGCCGGAATAGACATTCCACCTGCACAAATCCTGGTTACACCCGGAACCAGTATCTCGTATTTTTACTGTTTCAAAATGCTGGCGGAAGCAGGTGATGAAATCCTTTGCCCCAGCCCTTCTTACCCGTTGTTTGACATCATTTCGCGAATGGCTGGCGTCCACCTAACCTACTACAGGCTTAAAGAAGCAAGAGATTGGGAAATCGATCTGGATTACCTGGAATCTCGTCTCACTACCCGGACACGTGCACTCGTTCTGATTTCTCCCCATAATCCGACCGGCATGGTCGCTCGCAAGTCGGAAGTGGAGTGCCTGGCCGAGATTGCCACGAGACACCGGCTCCCGATCATTTCTGATGAGGTTTTCAGTGAATTCCTATTTGGAACTGCTATTCTGCCCCGGCCTGCCCAAACCAGCGCCCCATTAGTTCTTACATTGAACGGATTTTCAAAGATGTTTGCCTTGCCGGGCATGAAGCTGGGATGGATCGCCGTCAATGGGGAACCGGAACTGGTTCAAAATGCCATGTGGACTTTTGAGATGATCTCCGATACTTTTTTGCCGGTCAATGAAGCTGTGCAATTGGCGACGCCTGAGATCTTTCGCGTCGGGCGTCAGTTTTTGCCAGCCTATCGGGATAAAGTCCGCAAATGCAGAGACATGGCTGTGAGAATTCTCTCCAATCAGATTGGTTTCCGGCTGATACCGCCGGAAGGAGGCTTCTACTTGACCGTGACGCTTCCTGGAGAAGAACGCTCCGAGGACCAGATCGTGATTGACCTTTTGCAGAACGCCCGAACCCTGGTTCATCCGGGGTATTTCTATGATATCGTGCCTACTCATCTGGTGATGACGTTCATACAGGATCTCGATGTACTGGATTCATCTCTATCCCGGCTGTGTCAACAATGTCGATAAAGTTTTGCTTTCTGTCCGAATTCCAGGCAACGGCGGTCATTTCGTCCAAGGAATGCTTCCGGTTGAATAAAGATCATTGCATCTCCACCATCGACTTCGTTGGTGGTTGGAGCGGTCGCCCGGATGATAGTGGTTTCCCCGCCGTGCAAGAACAGCGGCAAGAAGAGAAAGCTTCGGATATCAAATTATGAATTTCTGCTGCTGCAAACGACTGCCATTTTCATTTCAGGAGAACCAAAGTGCGATCAACAAGGACTCTTTTAGTGGTGTCAGGGTTATTGCTAGCTGTCGTAGCGATGCTCGGACCTTCCCCCAATCCTGGATTGAAGTGCAAGTTGATCCTGGTTATTTCGGTCGACCAGATGCGCTACGACTATTTGACCCGCTTCCGTGACCTCTACAAGGGAGGTTTCCGGGAGCTTCTAAGTCATGGTGCGGTCTTCAGTAACGCCAACTACCGACATGCCAACACCGAAACGGGTCCCGGGCACTCGGTTATTCTGTCGGGACGTCATGCTTCTCACTGCGGGATCGTCATGAATCGATGGTACGACCCGTTCCTTAGGAAAGCAGTCAATGTGGTGGATGATCCGGTTCAGAGCGTTATTGGAGGGCAGGGAAGGAATGCCTCGCCTGCCAACTTTCTGGGATTCACCCTGGGGGATGTCCTAAAACAGAAATTCCCCGAATCTCACGTAGTAACAGTGGCGCTAAAAGACCGGGCCGCCATCCTCATGGGAGGACGTTGTGCTGACGGCGCTTTTTGGTTCGAATCCGAAGGAGGCCGCTTTGTGACCAGCAGTTACTACACAAAATCGGTCCCCAAATGGTTGGGAGAATGGAATTCCCGAAGAGTTCCGGACGAATACTCGGGGAAGAGCTGGACTCGATTGCTAAAGGACACCAGTTTGTACGAAAAATACGCGGGGAAGGACGAGGTTCTTGGCGAAGCCGATGGCAAAGACACCGTATTCCCACACGAATTCCATTCCAAGGTTGGCGAGACCCGGTTTTATGATGAACTTCGCCGCTCCCCCTATGCGGACGAACTGGTACTCTCGCTGGCCACCGAGATACTGAAAGCCTACAATCTAGGCAAGAATCAATCTACGGATATCCTGGCAGTTGGCTTCTCAGCCACCGACTATATCGGCCATAATTTCGGATGCGATAGCCAGGAAATCATGGACCAGATGTTGAGGCTCGATTTGACCCTGGAGAAACTCTTTCAGGTTGTTGACTCCCGCGTCAATTTGGCGAAGACTCTGGTGGTATTGACAGCCGACCATGGTTCTATGCCGCTGGTTGAGTCCCTCAAAGCCAAGGGCATCGACGCCCGTCGAGTGCGGCCGGCGGAATTAGTAACCCCCGTTGCGAAGGCTCTGCAAACAAAGTATCCCAACGTGCAAGGACTAGTCTCCTCTGTCGAAGTCCCGGACTTTTACCTTGATGAAGAGGTCATAGCAAAGCACGGCATCCGACGTGGCGAAGTTGAGTCGACCATTGCCTCAGCCCTTCTCAGTACCGGCGTCGTTGATGCCGTTTACACACAGAGCCAGTTGATGTACGGGGCTGGCGCACAGGATCCGTATTGGAACTTATACCAAAACTCGTTTTTTGAGCCGCGCAGCCCACATGTAATCGCTCGACTCAAGAAATACATTTACCTGGGTGACTATCCCGGCGGCACTGGTCATGGTTCTCCCTACGAGTACGACACTCATGTTCCCATCGTCTTTCTGGGGCCGGGCATAATGGGCGGGACCTACCCCAACCCATGCGGGCCTGAAGATATCGCACCAACCTTGGCTCAACTGCTCGGGATCGATTTTCCCAGGGAGAGCGACTCTCGCCTGTTGATGGAGATGACTGGGGCGAAAGGAAATTAGAACTTGTACGGCCTTACTCGGCAGGAAATCAGGATTCTGAGGCAACTTAATACCCCTGAGAAGATCCAGCGATTCATCGATTTTGAGCTTGCCTACAACAAGGAAAAAGACGGAGAAACCTGCCGCTCTCCTCGGCGGGTTCTGCGCGATCGCACCGGCCACTGCTTTGAAGGCGCCCTGCTGGCTGCTGCGGCTCTAAGGATAAGTGGCCATCCGCCACTGGTCGTAGATCTGGAGGCTATTCGAGATGATGACCATATCGTAGCCGTATTCAAACTGAACGGGCACTGGGGTGCCATCGGCAAATCGAATTACGCCGGGCTGCGTTTCCGGGAACCGGTTTATCGTACCGTGCGTGAACTCGTAATGTCATACTTCGAGCATTACTATAATCTTGATGCAGAGAAGACTCTGCGCCGATATTCCAGGCCGCTCAATCTAGCTCGATTCGATCGGATCCATTGGATGACAGCAGAAGCTGACCTCTGGGAGATCAATGACTACCTGCTGACAATAAAACATTACCCGGTCTTGACCCCCACAATGGTCCGTAGTCTCAGGAAAGTCGATCGGCGGCTCTTTGAGGCAGGAAAGGTAGGAATGGTCCATAGCTGAGCCTTGGGGAAGTCAGTGGTATTTTTGTGCTTGCCACGTGGACCTGTGGTTCAGTGCAGATCCGTTGCGCAGGAAGTTATAAATGGTCCTGGATTGGGAGTCGAGAACCCGCCAATCAACCCCCCCCGACCGAGTTGCAATCTCGCAACTGTCTCCCTATAATCAACCTAATTACATAAATCAAGTGAGGGAATGCGTTGAGCCCGGTCATAAAGATTGAAGAGAAGTACTTTTCCCTTTTAGAATCGGTTTCGAAACCAGGACGCTATCTGGGTGGAGAACCGAACATGATTCGGAAGAATCTGGAGAAGGTCACTATCCGCTTTGCCCTGGCCTTTCCCGAGGTTTACGAAATTGGTATGTCCCATAATGGGATCCGTATTCTCTATCACCTGCTCAACCAGTTTGAGGATGTCTACGCGGAGCGAGTTTTTGCGCCTTGGAGTGACATGGCTGAATTGCTGAAGGCCTCAGACATTCCGCTTTTGAGCCTAGAGACCAGGACGCCGATCCGGAGCTTTGACCTGGTCGGTTTCTCTCTTCAGTCCGAGCTCACTTACATCAATGTTCCTTACATGCTGGACCTTGCGGGAATACCCATCGCCGCTGAAGATCGAGATGAAAGCGACCCGCTGATTTGTGCGGGGGGCCCTTGTGCCTCCAACCCCGAACCATTGGCGAAATTCATGGACTTTTTCGTCATCGGGGATGGCGAGGAAGTTGTGAGGGAAATCGTTGATCTTTGTCGCGGTGCCAAGAAGGCCGGGGCTCGGCGCTGGCAAGTACTGGAAGGACTGGCAAAGATCCAAGGGATCTACGTTCCCGGGGTGCATGAGCCCGAAAGACCGTGGGAGCCGGAAACTCGTCCAGAAAAGCCATTTCCTCTAGTGAGTCGTCGCTGGGTGGAGGCCCTCTCTCCGGATTTCTATTCTACCAAGCCCATAGTTCCGATTATCGAGGTCATACAGGATCGCATCAGTGTCGAAGTGATGCGCGGGTGCACTCAAGGCTGCCGATTCTGCCAGGCTGGTTACTGGTACCGACCAACGCGTGAACTGGAAGTCAACGATGTGATGTGCATTGCCACGGAGACACTCAAGAATACAGGGAACCGGGAAATCGGATTGCTATCGTTGTCCACGGCCGATTACAGTCAGGTGGAATGGCTCACGAAGGAAATGGCACGGGCCCTTTCGAAGGATAAGGTTTCAATCTCTCTTCCTTCTTTGCGGGCAGATGCTTTCTCTGTGTCGTTGGCCGAGAATGTTGGAGAGGTCAAGAAAAATGGCTTCACATTCGCGCCCGAAGCCGGAAGTATTCGTTTGAGAAAGTTCATCAACAAGAACATCAGTAATGAGGATCTCTATCAGGCGGCCGAGACCGCTTATCGGCAAGGGTGGAATCTGATTAAGCTTTACTTCATGATCGGATTGCCGACGGAGACCAACGCTGATATCGAAGAACTAGTCGACTTGATCCGCCAAGTGGGCAAGATCGGCAGGCGGATCAAAGGCGGCAAGAATGTAAATGCAAGTATAGGGACGTTTGTTCCCAAAGCTTTTACCCCCTTCCAGTGGGATCGCTTGGAAGACCTCCGGACCATTAACTCTCGCCTTGATTATCTAAAAGGTGCTGTCCGGTTTCCCGGGTCCCGGCTTAAGTGGCATAACCCACAAGAGGCATTTATCGAAGGAGTCCTTTCTCGCGGTGACAGGAGGATTGGTGAAGTCCTGCTTAGGGCGTACCAGCTTGGATGTCGATTTGATGGATGGAGTGAGATGTTCAAGTGGGATCTGTGGATGAAAGCGTTTCAGGAAACCGGAATTGATCCATATTTTTACAACCGGGAGATTGGACTCCAAGAGGTGTTGCCGTGGGATTTCATCGATATTGGAGTTTCCAAGCGATTCCTGTTGAAGGAACGCGAAAGATCTTTTAAGCAGTTACAAACCTACGACTGCAAATGGGGGGAATGCCGGGGTTGCGGTATTCCAGGTAACTATGCCGATATCAGACTGGCTTCTTCGCCCGAACCAGGGCACGCGGAGACTCTTGTTCAACTGCCGACCGAGGAGTTAATAGGGCACCCGGATGGATGCGCAGCAGCCGATCACGCCTCAGTACGGGAGAATCAAGACTTTATGCCGCCGCGTCAGGAGCCGGAAACCTCAGAGGTCCAGGCCTGTCAGTTCAGGGCATATGTCTTCCATTATTGGAAAGAGGGGCCCGCGAGGTTTCTCTCCCATCTGAATGTCATGAAATTGATGGAACAAGCCTTGTTGCGATCTGGTATTGGCCTTCGATTTACCCAGGGTTTCAATCCCCACCCGAGATTCATTACCTCACCGGCGATTCCCTTGGGAATGGCCAGCCGGTCTGAATACATCCAATTCGAGGCGACGGGTGAGCTGCCTGAAAGTCTCCTCTCTCAGGTTAATGGTTGTCTGGTAGAGGGCTTGGTCGTCCGGGAGATTCAACCTTTAAGCGGGGGGACACGTCCAACAAGCATTGGCCGGCCACTCCAGGCCAGTTATCGCGCCGTTCTGGATAGTTCACTCGACATCAAACCATCGACCGATGTTACTGAACTGGTCGGGCGGGTCAACGACCTGGTCGATCATCTCGCCGACCACCGCAAAGGGAATGACTTTTGGTGTAGCTCAAAGGAACATAGTTTGATCTCAGACGTGACGTTGATAGGCGACGAGCCCTTGGAGATTACTTTCAGTCTTTCCGTCAACCCTGATACTGGCGTGCTTTTCAAACCTCGGGAGTTTTTGGAGCAGACCCTTAGTTGTCCTCCGGATTTGGCCAGACGTTTTCTGGTCTCAAAAACCGATGTGCGCTTTGGCTGGTAGATCTCAAACCCGGCGCGCCTGCAACAGAGGTCACAGGCTTTGGCCTCGATTCTCGACTGCTCGACCCACCTGTTCATCGGCGAAACACCAAAAAAGGTGTAACCTGCAAGGCTAAAATGGACGAATCCTATGTAGGAGTGACCCGTCGGAGTCCACTCCAAGAGCCTTGAAAGAGCTTAACAATGCCCAAGTATCATTTGCGCCAAAATAGCGAACACCTGCAAGTTCAAGACCCCACACTGGAAGAATGGTTACGTGCAGCCATAGATGCATCGCCAGGAGACTGGTTTGAAGGAATTGGAGAGCTAAATTCGCCTCCTCAGGTTGAGACCCTTCGGGGGGCGGCACAGGTCGTGATGAATTGTCTGAAAAGCACGGTTGAAAATAACGGGGATAACAAATTCATCGAGTTTACCAGATCCTTGGAAACATTCCTCACCGGTTGGAGGATTCTTCCTGAGGCATTGAGCGAGTCCAGTCTTGTCTTCCAGAATGACAAGGGGGTATGCTTCGAGGCGAACCTCGTTCTCGGGGATACCATTGTCTTCCAACCCAAGCTCACCGAAGAACAGAGGATGGCCGTTCGAAGTGATTTTAAGCTTCCTCGAATGCAGGCGAATCTTA